>NZ_ATLN01000099.1:0-83862 GCF_000416195.1 Pseudomonas sp. CFII68 | reverse complement strand
GCGGTGGCTCAGCCACATAGATGCCGGCATGAGCCCCGCTCTTGCTGTTGCTGTTGCTGTTGCTGTTGCTGTTGCTGTTGCTGTTGCTGTTGCTGTTGCTGTTGCTGTTGCTGTTGCTGTTGCTGTTGCTGTTGCTGTTGCTGTTGCTGTTGCTGTTGCTGTTGCTGTTGCTGTTGCTGTTGCTGTTGCTGTTGCTGTTGCTGTTGCTGTTGCTGTTGCTGTTGCTGTTGCTGTTGCTGTTGCTGTTGCTGTTGCTGTTGCTGTTGCTGTTGCTGTTGCTGTTGCTGTTGCTGTTGCTGTTGCTGTTGCTGTTGCTGTTGCTGTTGCTGTTGCTGTTGCTGTTGCTGTTGCTGTTGCTGTTGCTGTTGCTGTTGCTGTTGCTGTTGCTGTTGCTGTTGCTGTTGCTGTTGCTGTTGCTTTGGATCTTGATCTGGACGCCCCGTTAAACCACGCTGGCCGAACGCAGGCATTGTGGAGTGGGCATCCCGGCATGGATGCCGGGATAGCCGCGCTGGGCCATGGATGGCCCTTCGCGGCGGCCCACGGAGCAATGCCGGAGTGAGGGCACACCGAGCCTAAGCGAGGTGCCGAGTGGTGGGGCAAAGCGCTTTTGCTTACTTTTGGCGCTCTTCCAAAAGTGAGCCGCTGTAAGAGCGGAACCATAGGCAGCCGTTACCGAAGAAACGGATATACACACCAAACCAAGCCTCTCGGAACAAACAATGCCTAGACCTTCAGATCACCCAGCGGATCATAAGGCTTGGGCTTGCGCTCATCCTCCTTCTTGTCCAGAGGCGCCTTGGCCGGCCCTACCGGATCAACCTGGGGATCCTCAAGGTCCGGCGAATCCGGATCAAACCCCAGGTCATCACCACTGGAATGCTCTGACGAATGCGGCCCCGTAGGTGTTTTCGACTGTGCCATGCGTGCCTCCTCCAATCACGGTCGGAAAATGCCCAACCCTGACGATAAGAGCCTCAGGCCTCCCAGGTTGTGCCGGGCAAGTGACGAACGGGGTGAACGATCAATGCGCCGCTTCCAAGGTCTTGGTGGCCCGGGCCGCAGCTTGCTCCTGCCCGGCCCCAGCCAATTCACCCGCCGCTTTGAGCCACCGCTGCGAGTCGACATTGGCCGGAAGCTGCGTAGGTCGCTGGACCAGCACCGCCCAGCCGCCCGCGCCGTTGAAGGCCGATTCAAAGGCACTGAAGCTCATCAACTGCCGCCGGTTCATGCCTGAGCGCAGCAATACCGTCTGCTTCTGACGGTTGTAGCCGGCGAGAATCCCATACCGAGGCTCGGCCCAGAACGCCGAACCGTCGGTATAGCGCACCAACACCGGATAGCCCGCCGCGACCTGCTCCAACAGCGCGGGCAGCTTGGCGTCGAGGGGATACACCAGCAACCCGTATTCGCGCGCCAGGGTTTGCATATTCTGCTGCAAACCGGCTTCACCACCCGGCAGGTGCAACGGTTTCTCCAGCAGCCCCGGGGTGATCACCGTGCCTTGCAACGTCAGCAGGGCCGCCAGGGACTGCGGGGCGCCCTGGTACATTTCGCCGCGAAAGAACGGCACGCTGTTGAGCTCCACCCGTTCGGGCAGGCGCTGGATCTGTGGCGAAACACTGCCCGCACACCCCACCAGGGCGACGAGGCAGGACACCGCCAGTACCAGTGATCGAAAAGATGAAATGACCGGCGACATGATGACTCTCTTGTTCAGGTACCCGGCATCCGGGCCAGGCTTGGGTCGACGATCATAAGGTGCACACAGCCCTGGGTATAGCCATAACGGCAGTTTTACGAGCGCGATAGAACGAAGCGATCCGTGCCCAACCGCCACAGATCGACTACCTGCAACACTTGAGCGACTAGACTGTCCATGTATTAGGTGAGTGATCCCGGACCGGGGATAAAAGGAGGCACAGATGAGCCTGACCACGACAATTCTGATGCTGATATTCGGCTGGCTGAGCGTAGCCATGGCCATGCTGTGGGGCGTGCTTCGGATCACTCGACGCCATCATCACACGCTACCAGCGCCATCGGAAAAAGCCGCCAAACCTAGCCGGCGCCACGCCGCCGCACACTGACCTTTCGCTTTCAAACCCATAGTTCTCAAATCCAAAAAAAAGCCACCCGGGCCTGGACCCGGGTGGCTTCTGTCTGCCTGACATCAGGCGTTGTCAGCCAATGCCCTTTCCTTGGCCCGACGGGACAACATGTTCAACACTTCGATTGCCGCCGAGAACGCCATGGCCGCGTAGATATAGCCCTTGGGCACATGAGCACCGAAACCTTCGGCGATCAGCGTCATGCCGATCATGATCAGGAAGCCCAGGGCCAGCATCACCACTGTCGGGTTGTCATTGATGAACTTGGCCAGCGGTTCGGCCGCCAGCAGCATCACCAACACCGATACGACAACTGCGATGATCATGATCGGCAAATGCTCGGTCATGCCCACGGCCGTGATGATGCTGTCGATGGAGAACACCAGGTCCAACATCAGGATCTGACCGATTGCCGCGGCAAAGCCCAGGGTCACGCCGGACGTGGCCGACTTGGGATCATCCGGTGCTGGGTCCATGCTGTGGTGGATTTCAGTGGTCGCTTTCCACAGCAGGAACAGGCCGCCGGCGATCAGGATCATGTCTTTCCAGGAGAACGCCTGGCCCAGGATTTCGATGACTGGTTCGGTCAACTGCACAATAAAGGCAATGGTGCTCAACAAGCCCAGGCGCAGGATCAGCGCCATGCCGATACCGATCCGCCGCGCCTTGGCACGATGCTGTTGGGGCAGCTTGTTGGTCAGAATCGAAATGAAGATCAGGTTATCGATGCCAAGCACGATTTCCATCACGACCAGAGTCGCCAGGGCGATCCACGCGGTGGGGCTGGCGGCGAGCTGTAAAAGATAATCCATGGGGCAGTCCTGACTGATGTGACGCGTTAGATGGTTTTAGTAGGGGTTTGGGTTTCGTCGGCTTCGTCCGCCGGCTCTTTCTTCGGGCTGATCAAGCCGCCGGTGGCTTCGCTGATCGCCTGCTCAGCGGCCTTGTGGGTGTCGTCGATGGCCTGCTTGGCGGTTTCTGCCGCCTGCCCCATCAGTTGCTGGGCACTTTTTTCAGCCTGTTCACAGCCCACCAGCGTCGTTGCGGACATCACCAACAGGGCTGCAAGCCCCAGGGATTTGTATGTCATGGAATAAATGCCTCTTGAGAGAATAGAAGGTGCGCGAAAGTGGCCCGCCAATGACCAGGCATTCTAGAGACGCGAATAGTTCAGGAAAATTCGTATTTTCAGCGGTTATACTTCGGTTTTTACGAACATCGGTGAATCCATGCTCAACTACCGACAATTGCATTACTTCTGGGTGGTGGCAAAAACCGGCAGCATCGTGCGAGCGTGCGAGCAGTTGAACCTGACCCCACAGACCATCAGCGGGCAGATTTCCCTGTTCGAGCAGACCTATAACCTCAAGCTGTTTCGCCGTGTCGGGCGACAATTGGAACTGACCGAGGCCGGCCGCCAGACCTTGCCCTACGCCGAACACATGTTTCAGCTGGGCGGCGAGCTGGAGCTGATGTTGCGGGCCCAGCCCAACGAGCAGCAAACCCTGTTTCGGGTCGGGGTGGCGGATGTGGTGCCCAAATCCATCGTCTATCGGCTGTTGGCGCCGACCATGGAGTTGAACGAGCCGCTGCGCATCACCTGTCGCGAGGACAAGCTCGAACGGCTGCTGGCGGACCTGGCGATCCAGCGTCTGGACCTGGTGATTTCCGACAGCCCGATGCCGACTCACCTGGACATCAAGGGCTACAGCCAGAAGCTGGGGGAATGCGGGATCAGCTTTTTCGCCACCGCCGCGCTGGCCGAACGCTACGGGCAGGATTTCCCCCACAGCCTGCATGACGCTCCGCTGCTGATTCCCGGGCCGGAAACCGTGGTGCGCAGCCGCTTGCAACGCTGGTTCGCCGAGCAACAGATCCAGCCGCGCATCGTCGGCGAGTTCGACGACAGCGCATTGATGCAGGCCTTCGGCCAATCAGGCAGCGGGATTTTCATCGGCCCGAGCGTGATCGCCGAAGAGGTCAAGCGCCAGTACGGCGTAGAAGTGATCGGCCAGACCGATGCGGTGAGCGAATCCTTCTACGCCATTTCCGTGGAGCGCAAGGTCAGCCATCCCGGCATCGTCGCGATTGCCGAAGGCGCCCGTCGCGAGTTGTTCAGCGCTTAGCTATCCATGCAGGTGGCGCGAGGCTTGAAGGTCATCAGGAGCAACGCCAACAGGATCGATACGAAGATGAACCCGGCCGCCGCAAACCCGACACTGCCCAAGCCCAGGGTATCGATGACCCGGCCACCGACCATCGCCCCCAGGCCAATCCCCAGGTTGGCCCCGGCGATGTTCAACGAGGCGGCAAAGGCCGGGGCCTGCGGGGCCGCCTTCATCAGCCGCACATGGCTGACCAGGAACAAGGCCGCCTGGGTCACGCCCCAGATGCCCATCGCCGCCGCCAGCGCGAGGGGCGAATGAATGCTCGGCACCAACGCCACCATGCCGCCGATCAGGAACAGGCAGAAGACCATCGATGCGATCAACGGATGCCGGTCCACCGCCCGACCACCCAGGGAATTGCCCAGCAGCCCAACGGCGCCAAAGCCCATCAGGCACCAGCCCACCAGGGTGCCATCGAATCCGGCAAGGCGCTCAAGGATATCTGCCAGATAGGTGTAGGCAGTGAACATGCCGCTGAACACCAGGATCGACAACAGCACATGCCCTTGCATCAACGGGCTGCGCAGGATCTTGAATTGCGAACGAAAACTCACCTGATGCTGGTGCAGGTTGGTTTTCGGCAAGTAGATAAACAGCAGCAAGGCCTTGGCAAAGGCAATGACCGCCAGGATCGCGAATGCGCTGCGCCAGCCAAACGCATCGGAAATCAACGTGCCCACAGGAATGCCGAACACCGTGGCACAGACGATGCCAAAGCCGATTCGGGCGATGGCCCGCCCGGCCAACTGTGGCCCGACAATGTCCACCGCCGTTTCACTGGCCAGCGCCCAGAACACCGGCAGGCCCAGGGCCGGGATCAACCGGGCAACGGCCATCACCCAGATGTTGGGGGCGACTGCGGCGAGCATGTTGGCCAGACCGAACATCACCAGCACGCTGATAAACAACTTGCGCCGCTCGAAGCGGGCGAACCAGGCCGTCAGGAATGGCCCGAACGCCGCCACCGTAAACGCGAACAACGTCACCAGCAGCCCGGCCTGGGGGATGGTGACCTGCAAGTCGCGAGCGATAGAGGGTAACAGGCCAACGATGACGAATTCCGTGGTCAGCACCGTAAAACCGGCAGCCGACAACAGGAAAATGGGTAACAACATGCAGAACTCCAGCGAAACGACGACACCAGCGTCAGCCCATGGGCTCGCTGGCGGGTATAGAAAGGTGATGAAGGCAAAGCCTAACAGAATGCGTCCACCAGACAAAACGCGCTTGAACACCCGAGTGACGGATCGTCACAGGTCCGTCAGATTTTTCATCGGGCTGTGATAAAGTCCGCGGCCTGCAAACGCCGTACTTTCTCACGGTCCGCTCATGTGGCCTGCCCGCTTGTTGCCCTGACGCGTCGACCGTCGCACACAATAAAATCAGAGATGCCGCTATGACAGCTTCGTCCGTTACCCCTATGCAACGCCTCAAACGCACCAGCCTGGTGACGCAAATCATCATCGGTCTGATCGCCGGTATTGTCCTGGCATGGCTGGCGCCCGACGTGGCGAAGTCCACCGCATTCATCGGCAAGGTCTTCGTGTCCGCGCTCAAGGCCGTGGCGCCGATCCTGGTGTTCGTGCTGGTCATGGCATCGATTGCCAACCACAAGCATGGCCAGGAAACCCATATCCGGCCGATTCTGTTCCTCTACCTGCTGGGCACTTTCGCCGCAGCGGTGGTCGCGGTGGTTGCCAGTACGCTGTTTCCCTCCAGCCTCGTGCTGTCGACCCAAGACGTCGTAGTCACGGCGCCCGGTGGGATCAGCGAGGTGCTGCAAAGCCTGCTGCTGAGTGTGGTGGATAACCCGGTCCGGGCGCTGATGGACGGTAACTTCATCGGCATCCTGGCCTGGGCCATCGGCATGGGCATCGCCATTCGTCATGCTGGCCAGACCACCCGCTCCGTGCTCGAAGACCTGTCCAACGGCGTGACCGTGATCGTGCGCCTGGTGATCCGCTTCGCCCCACTGGGGATCTTCGGCCTGGTGGCCTCGACCCTGGCGACCTCCGGTTTCGGCGCCCTGCTCGGCTACCTGCAACTGCTCACCGTACTGATCGGCTGCATGCTGTTCGTGGCGTTGGTGGTCAACCCGCTCATCGTGTTCTGGAAACTGCGTCGCAACCCCTACCCGCTGGTGTTCACCTGCCTGCGCGAGAGCGGTATCACGGCGTTTTTCACACGCAGCTCGGCGGCGAATATTCCGGTGAACCTGGAACTGAGCAAACGCCTGGGCCTGCACGAAGACACCTATTCGGTGTCGATCCCACTGGGCGCGACCATCAACATGGCGGGCGCTGCCATTACCATCACCGTACTGACCCTGGCGGCCGTGCATACCCTGGGTATCGCGGTGGATATACCAACGGCGGTGCTGCTGAGCGTTGTCGCGGCCATTTGCGCCTGCGGCGCATCTGGAGTGGCCGGCGGTTCGCTGTTGCTGATTCCCCTGGCGTGCAGCCTGTTTGGCATTCCCAGCGAAATCGCCATGCAAGTGGTTGCGGTGGGCTTCATCATCGGTGTCCTGCAGGACTCGGCGGAGACGGCGTTGAACTCGTCGACGGATGTGCTGTTCACAGCGGCGGCGTGCCTGGGCGAGGAAGAGAAGCTCGCGCGTACGGCGTAATGGATTGGGGCAAGCTCAACCCTATGTGACAACTGATCCACCGCCTTCGCGAGCAAGCCCGCTCCCACATTGGTTTTGTATTCACCACATAACCCTTGTGGGAGCGGGCTTGCTCGCGAAGCAGGCGCCTCGGTCGATCAGAATCACCCAAATATGAAGCCACAAAAAAGCCCGGGAACGGCCAACACCGTCCCGGGCTTTTTCATGCCTGCGGGGTTAGAACGCGCCCATGTAGTCGCGCTTGCCCACTTCCACGCCATTGTGGCGCAGCAAGGCGTAGGTGGTGGTGACGTGGAAGAAGAACTGCGGCAGGCCGTAGGTCAGCAGGTAGTTCTGGCCGCTGAAGCGCTTTTCCTTCGGCGTGCCCGGACGGGTGACGATTTCGATGCCTTCCTTGCCATCGATCTGCTCAGGCTTGATGCCGTCGATAAAGGCCAGGACCTTGGCGATCAAGGCTTGCAGCTCGGCGAAGGTGGTCTCGCTGTCCTCGTACTTCGGCACTTCGATCTCGGCCAGGCGTGCAGACACACCTTTGGCGAAGTCCACCGCGATCTGCACCTGGCGCACCAACGGGAACATGTCCGGGTACAGGCGGGCTTGCAGGAAGGCGTTCGGATCGATGTTCTTCGCGGTGGCGTGGGCTTCGGCCTTGTTCAGAACGTCGCTCAACGCGTTGAGCATCTGCTTGAAAACCGGGACGGAAGCGGCGTACAGGGAAATAGTCATGGCAATCTCATGCAGGTGGCAGGAAAGAATGAATCAAACGGCTGCGATTATAGCCACGGCTTGTTGCACGGCTTGTCTTTTATTGCGCAAGGATTAGGCTAGGCGGCTTCCACAGCATAGGGAACGCGCGATGAGCATCGAAGAACAACAGCAGGCTGAAGAACCGCGGCTCAATAGCACGGAAATCCGCATCCTCGGCGCGCTGGTCGAGAAACAGGCCACCAACCCCGAGACCTACCCGCTGACCCTCAACGCCCTGGTACTGGCCTGCAACCAGAAAACCAGCCGCGAACCGGTGATGAACCTCAACCCCGGCCAGGTCGGCCAGAGCCTGCGGGCACTGGAAGGTCGCGGCTTTACCAAACTGGTGATGGGCAGCCGCGCCGACCGCTGGGAGCATAGGGTCGACAAAGCCCTGGAGCTGGTGCCGGCCCAGGTGATCCTGATGGGCCTGCTGTTCCTGCGTGGCCCGCAAACCGTCAATGAGCTACTGACCCGCAGCGGACGGATGCATGACTTCGAAGACGCCGAACAAGTCGTGCACCAGCTTGAACGCCTGATCGCCCGGGGGCTGGCGCTGCTGGTGCCACGCCAGGCCGGCCAGCGCGAAGACCGCTATGTGCATGCCATGGGCGATCCGGCGGACATCGAGGCCATTCTCGCCGCCCGCCAGCACCCGGTAGAGCGCGGCGCCGGCGGTGGTGTCTCGCTGGAGCGCATCGAAGAACTCGAAGCCCGGATCGCGGCCCTGGAAGAACGCCTGTCGCGGCTGGAATAGCAGCGCCTACGCCGATCGGGCGAAGGCCACGGCTTTTTCAAATTGCTCCAGGTTGGGCCGCACGCCGGTATATAGAACGAACTGCTCCAGGGCCTGGATCGCAATGACTTCCAGCCCGGTGATGACCCGCTTGCCTTCGGCCCGGGCGCGCACGATCAGTGGCGTTTCCGACGGGATCGCCACGACATCGAACACGGTATCAGCCGCAGCGATGGTCTCGGGCTCAAACGCCAACTGGTCGGCCTCCGGGCCGCCGGTCATGCCGATCGGCGTGACGTTGATCAGCATCTGTGGCCGCCGGGTGCCCAGGTCAGCTTGCCATTCATAACCCAGGGACTCGGCCAGGGCTCGCCCGGCGGCTTCATTGCGGGCAACGATCAGCCCGTTCTTGTAGCCCCCATCGCGCAAGGCACTGGCCACAGCCTTGGCCATGCCGCCGCTGCCACGCAAGGCAAAGGTCGAGTCCTTGGGCACCGCGTGGCTTTGCAACAACTGGGCGATGGCGATGTAGTCAGTGTTGTAGGCCTTCAGATGGCCGTTGGTATTGACGATGGTGTTGATGGACTGGATCGCCGCGGCAGAAGGATCCAGCTCGTCCACCAGGGCTATGCAGGCTTCCTTGAACGGCATCGACACGCCGCATCCACGAATCCCCAGGGCACGGATACCGCCCACAGCTCCAGGCAAATCCTGGCTGCTGAACGCCTTGTAATAGAAATTCAGGCCCAATTGTTCATACAGGTGATTATGAAAGCGCAGGCCGAAATTTCCGGGACGCCCCGATAGCGACATGCACAGTTGGGTGTCTTTGTTGGGATTGATCTGCATGCGTGTCTCCTTGCAATTCACTTTCGGACAGACGGAATCACCGCTGCGAAAGGTTTTATTCGATGATGATACCGCCAGCCCCCGACCCGGTCTCAGGCCCCCGGATGACGCGGCGCGGTAAAGAAAAGCGCTACAGACCTTACACAATATTTACCCAACGGCGTCGCAAATCCCGAGAAAATCGCTGTCATAGCAAGTATCCCCGCGACTCTCATCGGGTCTGTTGCAGACTACAGGCGTCGGGGCCGAAACGAGGAACAGCCATGAATCGTAAACTTCCCATCATCGCCCTGCTCCTGGGGGCACTCGCGGTCACCGGCCAGGCATCCGCCCACGGTCGTGGTGGTTGGGAGGGGCCCGCAGTGTTTGGCGCCATCGTCGGTTCGGCCATCGTTGGCTCGGCCCTCATCAACCGTGACCGGCCGGTGTATGTGCAGCAACCGGTCTATGTCCAGCCACAGCCGGTCTACTACCAGGCTCCACCACCGGTCTACTACCAGCCGCAGCCGGTGTATGTAGAGCGACCGATCTACTATCGCCCAGCGCCGGTGTATTACGGGCCACCACGGGGCTACTACTATGGCCCGCCTCGTGGTCATTACGGTCGCTGGTAATCAGCCTTCCGGGTGGCACAAAAAAGCCTGTGATCAATGATCACAGGCTTTTTCATATTCGCTGGTTAACCGCTCCCACTGTGTAGGAGCTGTCGAGTGCAACGAGGCTGCGATCTTTCCCCAGACACTTGAATCTCAAGCGAAAGATCAAAAGATCGCAGGCTTCGCCAGCTCCTACAAAGCCCAGCGGGAGCAAGCTCCCTCGCCACAGGGATTTGTCAGACGTGCTCACTGCTTTTCAGTCGGATCGGCGCATGCTCCGCCGCCCCGTGAACAGTCTCCGCCACCACGGGAATCTCGTTGCCATCGCAGTCGTGCAGCTTGCCATCGCTGAAGTAATCACCTTCACGGAGCGCCGCCAGGTCCTGATAGCGCAACACTCGCTCGGTGCCGGCGGCGAAAACCGATTGCTGGTCGGAGTTACCCGCAGTGAAGTGGTTGAACGCCAGGTTCAGCGCGATCGCCATGATTGCCGAAGAACTGATGCCCGAATGGAAAATGGTCGCGAACCAGTTCGGGAAATGGTCATAGAAGTTCGGTGCGGCGATAGGAATCATGCCAAATCCAATGGAGGTGGCGACGATGATCAGGTTGACGTTGTTGCGGTAATCGACTTTGGACAGCGTGCGGATGCCACTGGCAGCCACCGTGCCGAACAGCACGATACCGGCACCGCCCAGCACCGAGGTCGGCACCGCCGCGATCACCCGGCCCATGAACGGTAGCAGGCCGAGCACCACCAGGAACACCCCGCCGGTCGCCACCACGAAACGGCTCTTGATCCCGGTCACCGCCACCAGCCCGACGTTCTGGGCAAAGGCACTCTGGGTGAAGGAGCCAAAGATCGGCGCGATCATGCTCGACAGCATGTCAGCCCGCAAGCCGTTGCCCAGGCGCCTGGAGTCGACTTTGGTGTCGATGATCTCGCCCACGGCCAGGATGTCGGCGGAGGTTTCCACCAGGGTCACCATGATCACGATGCACATCGACAGGATCGCGGCGATGTGGAAAGTCGGCATGCCGAAATGGAACGGTGTCGGGAAGCCGAACATCGGGCCTTGGCTGACCGATGAAAAGTCCGCCATGCCGAGGAACACGGCGATGACGGTACCAATGACCATCGCCAGCAGAATCGACAACCGCGAGATGGTTGCGCTGCCCATTTTGCTCAGCAATAGCACCATCACCAGGGTCACCGCGGCCAGGCCGATGTTGGCCATGCTGCCGAAATCAGCGGCGTGGCTGTTGCCCCCCATCGCCCAACGCGCCGCTACCGGCATCAGGGTCAGGCCGATGGTGGTGATCACGATGCCGGTGACCAGTGGCGGAAAGAACCGGGTGATGCGCGAAAACACCGGGGTAATCAGCAGACCAATCAGGGACGCGGCGATCACCGCGCCAAGGATGGCTTGAAAGCCGCCTTCCCCGCCGCTGCCGACAATCGCCACCATGGTCGCCACGCCCGAGAACGATACGCCCTGCACCAAGGGCAGTTGGCAGCCGAAAAACGGCAGGCCGAGGGTTTGCAGCAACGTTGCCAAGCCCCCCGCGAACAATGACGCGGCAATCAACAAGCCGATGTCCGCGGGTGAGAGCCCGGCCGCCTGGCCGATGATCAACGGCACGGCGACGATGCCACCGTACATGGTCAACACATGTTGCAGGCCGTAAGCCATATTCGCGCCGACGCCAAGGTTTTCGTCCTCGGGCCGTGGGAGTGAAACATGGGGCGTTTTCATGGTTCGGGGGTTCCCTGTTTTTTGTTATGGGCACACTGTATTCAAAACTCAGGACAAATGTCCATAGAGTTGTATACAACTTGTTGCCATACACAGGAACAGAATCCCCCGGCCAACAGCCTTTTTTATGGCTGAAGCAACCCCACGATCGCCGGCCGCAACAGCTCGCGCGGCGGTACGCGCAGGCCAAACTCTTGTTCGAGCAAGTCGATCAACTCATCGGCATCGGTGATCAACCGGCGTTCGCTCTCCTGCCCTATCCGGTGCACCGCATAGCTGTTGCCGTTCAGGGTCTTGCGCAACCCGTCACCGGTGCGTGCAACCATCAACCGGCCCATGAACGGGGATTCCGGGTGGCTGCTGACGTACCAATTACCGATGGTGTAGTCGATGTCTTCCTGGCGTTGCAGATCGAACAGGTACATTGGCCGCCATTCGTCGGCGACGTTGGCGCGCAGCAGGTAACCGTCCGCATGGGTGTCGATGCGGTACGGCTCATGGGGCGTGACTTGTGCTTCACGGCTGTCCAGCAGCAACGGCGCAGTGGGCACCATGCCACCAAAGCCGACGTCGGTGATGTAGCGCACGCCGTCGAACGTCACCAGGCTCAACCGGTGGGTGCGGGCCGCCCAGGTGCCTTCAGGTGCATTCATCACCACGCGGCCGGTGATGCCGCGGGCGTCGAAACCCAACGCCAGCAACAGCGCCAAAAATAATTGGTTGAGTTCATAGCAATAGCCGCCGCGTCCTTGCTCGAACACTTTTCGTTCGACCGATTCAAGGTCGATGGGCACGGGTTGACGCAGCAACGTCGACAGGGTTTCAAAGGGGAATTCGGCAGTATGGCGCCCTTGCAGTTGACGCAACGTGTCGAGGGTCGGTGCTGGAGGGGCATCGAAACCCAGGCGCCGCAGATAGCGAGCCGTATCGCTCAGTTGGGGATGACTCATGAGGGGTGTCCTTTTCCGGGGTCGGCGCAGCGCTCACGACAAGCGCACTGTTATTGGGCGCCAGGTATAAGGCATTCCCCTCACCGAGACAACAATCGACCGGGATGCCTCGCCCGGTCACCGCCGCTTGCGTGAAGCCAGGCGGATCCAGGTAGCGCAACGAATCGGTCCAGGACGCCTGCCCATGCCAGATCGCCCCGTACCCGACCGACTCCAGCTCCGCCGCCGGGAAATCCTTGTCCACGGCCTTGAGCTCCTGCGAACAGGCGATGTCGGGTTTTTCCCGCTCCAGCCATTCCAGCAGGTTGGGCAGCCGGGCCCGGATGCCATTGATGTTGAAGGTCGCGATCCGAAGGTTTTTCATAGCGCCAGAACTCGAAATGCCAAGTCACCGTTGTGACCGACAACCGGACGTAGAGGTTGCAACAGGTCTTCAGGAAGCCGTTTTCGGCAAGGGCTGGCCTTTCTCCAACAAGTGCGCAAAGGCTTGCTTGTCGATCGGCCGGCTGAGTAAATAACCCTGTACTTCATGGCATTGGTCCGTGCCCAATGAACCGAGCTGGGCCAGGGTTTCCACGCCCTCGGCAGTCACCGTCAGCCCCATGGCCTTGCCCAGGTTGATGATTGCCTGCACCACGGCGCGGTCGTTGCTGCTGTTGCTCATGGAAGCAATGAAACGCCTGTCGATCTTGATGCCATCAAATGGATAGGTGCGCAGATAACCGAGGGACGAATAGCCGGTACCGAAATCGTCCATGTTCAAGCGCACGCCCAGTTCCTTCAGGGCATTCATGACCTGCAGAGCACCATCAACGTCGTTGAGCATCACGTTTTCAGTGATCTCCAGTTCCAGGCGACTCGCCGGGAAACGGGTTTCGATCAACACCTGTCGCACATCCTCCACCACATCGCTGCGCTCGAACTGCGCCGGTGACAGGTTGACCGAGACCATCAATTCTCCCGGCCAGGTCAGTGCGGTTTCGCAGGCCTCACGCAATACCCAACGCGAAAGCGGGACAATCAGGTCGGTTTGCTCGGCCAATGAAATAAACGCGTCGGGGGCCAACAAGCCTTGGGTTGGATGCTGCCAGCGAACCAACGCCTCGACCGCCACGATCTCTCGACCATCGACGGTGTAGCGCGGCTGGAAATGCAGGACGAATTCGTTGTTTTTCACGGCCTGGCGCAGGTCGCTTTCCAGTTGGCGACGATGCTGGATCTGATCGTTCATTTGCGAGGCGAAATAGCACCAGGTTTTCTTGCCCTCGGACTTGGCCTGGTACATGGCAATGTCGGCGCAGCGGATCAGTTCACCGGGCACATAACCCTGACGGTGGCTCAGGGCGATACCGATACTGGCGCTGATGTGCAACGAATGGGTTTCGTAGAAGATCGGTTGCTGCAGGCTGTCGATCAACCGCCCACAGAATCGATCGATCTCAGTGGTATTGTCCATCCCGCCGAGCACCACCACGAATTCGTCGCCCCCCAGGCGCGCCACCAGGTCTTCTTCGCGGGTGCTGTCGCGCAGCCGCCGGGCCACTTCCAGCAACACCGCGTCGCCGGCCGGGTGGCCGAGGGAGTCGTTGATCGGCTTGAAATTGTCCAGGTCCACCATCAGCAACGTCAGGGGGGCGGAATGCTCCTTGGCCACCAGCGCATAATCCAGGTGTCGCGCCAGCTTGTTGCGGTTCGGCAGGCCGGTCAGCGCATCGTGCATCGACAGGTGCTGAACCTGGGCATGGGCGGCCACCTCATCGGTGATGTCGCTGGCGGTGCCGCGATAACCCACCACCTCGGCCTTGTTGTAGATCGGGCGTGCCGACACCCGGCAGAAGCGCAGTTGCCCGGAATAATCACGGTAGGAGCAGCGCAAGCTGTTGGCGTTCTGCTCCTCCGTCAACTTGATCAACCAGAGGGCAATCGGCGTAGTGTCGCAATACAGCAGTTGCTCGAGCTGCTGCCCCAGCCATTGCTGATCGGAAAACCCGGTGACCGTATTGAAACGCCCCGACAGATAAGTGATGTGCTGCTGCCCGTCGATTTCCCAGATCCAGTCGGAAGCGGCTTCGGCCACGGCCCGAAAGCGCTCCTCGCTGGCCTCAAGGGCGTGCGCCGACCGTTCCAGGCTGTCGTAACTGGCGTCCACATGCCGTGCCGTGCGCAATGCATAGCGAAAAAAGTAAGCGGTCAGCAGGGCCAGGATCAGCAGCGCCCCACCCAGCGGCGGCACCAGGGACCAGAGCAATTGCAGGCCCGGGCGCTCCAGTCGGGACACCAGGCTGTAGCCGGTACCGTCCAGCGACACGGCCGGCTGGCCGGGCTTGAGCTCGGTGTCTTTCTTGAGCTTCAAATCGGTGAGGCCATAACTCTTGCCCAGTTTGCGCAACTTGACGGGCGTCAGTTGGTCGACGAACAGCAGGACCGAGGTGCTTTGGGCCTCGACCTGGGACCGTTCGTCATTGGGCGTAATCACCGATGCGTTGACGATAGCCGGCCAGCCCTCGAACAATGTGTAGCGGACCATGGGTATCGTCAGGTCGGGCTGCGCCTGGAGCTGGTCCATCAGGTCCGTCAGCGGCGCGTCCATATAAACCGCGGTATCCGCTTGGACATTGAGCCCGCGTACCACGGCATATTTGGTGCGTAGCCGATCAATGACAAACAACCCCTCGTATTCATCATTGGTGAACAGGGTCTTGCCCATGTTCTGTTCGGCGTAGGCCCATTGCACATCGACTTCACCGTTGAGGTGGTCATAGGCCGTGGTCCAATAGGCATAGCTGGTGATGTAGTTTTTCGAGGCGGTGATGCGATTCTCGAGGGCGCGCTCGGTATAGAAATGCGTCTTGCGCAAATCCTCCGCGTCGAGCTTGTGCGCAATGTTGAACAGCGCGGCAATCGCCACCAGGACGCCCAGGACAAACAGCCCCCCGACCGCCACGACCAGGCGATGGGTAATCGGTGTGTGACGCGCGGTGCCTGAAGGGGTATCGGCAGTGGAATCCATTGACCTACTCCTGTCCTTTCAACGCTGGCTTCGCTATCGAGAACGGAGAGGACCGAGCCAGTCGTCTACCCAACCTTAGCACCCACTGCCTGATCAGTTGGCGAGCCCACGGTTTTTTGCGAAAGAGACTACACACTGCTTGAAGTTCGCCAGCGCAATGCCTCAATAGTGGACCGGGGCAGACTGCCGATGATTCCACCCGACCTCAACGATCCGAACGCGCCAGCGTATCGAGCCCGTCGTCGGTCGACAACACCGCCACACGGTTGCGGCCGCTGTGCTTGGCCTGGTAAAGCGCCGCATCGGCCCGCTGGATGAAGACTTCGATGCTGTCCTGGCCGCTGGGCACAAAGGCATAGCAGCCCAGGCTCACCGTGAGGTAACCGGTCGGAGACCCGGAATGGGTGATGTGCTTGTCGATGACGCTGCGGCGGACCTGCTCGGCCAACGCCATGGCCCCCGACAGATTGGTGTCGGGCAACAGGACCGCGAACTCTTCGCCACCATAACGCACCGCCAGATCGGCCTTGCGATGGCAGCAGCTCTTGAGCACCTTGGCCACTTCCGCCAGGCAATGATCCCCGGCCACGTGCCCATAGGCGTCGTTGTAGCGCTTGAAGAAATCGATATCGAGCATGATCAGGCTCAAGGGGCTGCGCTGACGGGCGCCCCGGCCGAACTCGATGTCCAGGGCCCGTTCGAACAGGCGCCGGTTCGCCAGCCCGGTGAGGCTGTCATGGGTGGCAATCAGCTCCAACGCCTCCTGAGCCTGGCGCAAGTCCGCCTCGATCCGTTCGCTGTTACGAACCTGGCGCACGAATACCCAGCCGAACAAGCAAATGCCCAACACCACCAGGCCCACGATGAGGCTGGATTGGAAAGCCCGGTCATGCCAGCCCGCCAGGATCGCGCCTTCGGACATCGCGGCGGTGACCACCAGCGGATAAGCCTGCAGATGTTGGTGCCCATACAGCCTGACGACACCATCGATGGTCGAACGGATGAGTGCATCGCCAGACATCCCACCCGCCAGGGCATGGTTGTAAATATTCTCCTGGGCCAGCGGGTGACCGATCCGCCCCTCATCGAAGGGACGACGAGCCAAGAGCGTCCCGTCAGACAAAGCCAGGGCCATCTCGCCTTGATCATCCAGATTGAAGCTTTTGAAGAATCGATCGAAGTACGACATTTTGATGCCGGCCATCAACACGCCTTGGAAGTTGCCATCCTGATCATTCAAGCGCCGGGAAACCGGAATGATCCAGCCGCCGTTTTGCCGGCTGCGGATTGCCGGGCCGATATGGGCGATCAGGGAGGCATTCTGTTGATGGAAAACGAAGTACTCTCGATCCGCCACCCCAGCACCCCGGTGCAGGTTTTCAAAGGAGGTCACCACCCAGTGACCGTGCTTGTCGAACAGGAACAGGCCATGCAATTGCTCAAGCGATTGCACACGTCGGGCAAAGGTTTGCTGCAAGCGTGGCTGTACGGCGGGACCGTAGCCGTCTACTTGGATCCAATCTGCCAGGCTGGCCAATACCAGATCAGCCTGGAGGAAGGTGTCCTGCGCCTGCTGAGCCATGGCCCGGCTAAGGGTCGCCGAAGCGACGCGGGCCGACTCCAGGTCGTGGCTGCGCGACTGCTCCAGTTGCAGATAAAGCAAACCGCACAGGCACAGGCATACCGCCGCGATAAACGAAACCGCTGCTTTGAGCAACGGCAGGCGCTTCAAGGCACCGCCAGGGACATGGAAAGGATCGAGAATGGAGATAGGCAAGCGAATTCCTGAAGAGGGCAAAACATGAGCGAATTCGCTCAAAGCCCTCAATATTCGTGAGCTTAGCCTACCGCTTGTGAGGCGGCAATTTGCCTGTGCAGCAGAGCCGATGGGTGGCTTGAGTGGATCCAAAAACTCGCCCTGGAGCCAACAAAAATACCCGTTTCAGAACGAAGAAATTCCCCGTGTAGGAGCTGCCGAAGGCTGCGATCTTTTGATTTTGATCTTTCGCTTGGGATTCAAGTGTATTGGGAAAGATCGCAGCCTCGTTGCACTCGACAGCTCCTACACAGCTCCTACAGCGCAGCCGAGCGGGAGCAAGCTCCCTCGCCACGGGTGTACGGATCGGAGACAGGGGTCAATGGGTCTTGGCTCTCACCGTACCGGCGGCACCCGGATCTCCCCGGCCCGGCATTGTGTCCTGACACCCCTGCCACACGCGGCGAACGCCAGGTCCTTGTCCATGCACACCCGCACTTCCGACAGTTGCGGCCCGCTGCAAATCACCGCAATGCCGTCGGGGGCAATGCCTGGATTGCTTTGGCGGAACAGCCGGATGATTTCATCAGCCGCGAAGTAATACGAGGAATTGAATGCCTGCAACTGCGGTGGGATTTTCACCGCGCCCAAGGCTTTGTCGGCAACCTCCAGGTAGCCCATGGCGCCCAGGCCACTGCAAGTGCCGTGCTTGGACCATTCATGCGTCATCAACTTGCGGGTGGGAAACAAGGTCAGGCCCTTCTGCTGCTCCGCCGCCGTCAACGGCACCTGAGGCGCACAGGATTGCGGCCAGCCGCCCCGGGTGTATTGCGGCCAGAGGCCATGGAGCACAAAGCCGTAGCCTTTGCCGGAACACTGCGCATCCTTCTGGTGAGTCAGGCAGAACGTCGGCGACCAGGACAGCGCCAGCAAATAGTAATCGAACACTCCGGCCACGGATTGCGCCCGTGCATTGCCGGATTCGCGGGCATTGGCCGCGCCCATGGAACCCAGTGTCAGTACGATCAGCACGACAATGGCAAGACGTTGTTTCATTGACCCACTCCTTGGGGCGATTGTGCGAAAGCAGGATGATCGGGCGATGATTGTTCCAACCTTGTGTTTCAAATCTCTGAAGGGCTGTTTTTTACAAGCAATCCTTGCCGGGGGCTATCTAAATTGCGTAACGCCCCATAACGTAGATCGCCTTTGACTTTTACGTGCCCCGTCGCCCATGAGCAAACCGCCCCGAACCGATGATGAACAGCCCCTGACCCGACCCGACGCCGTCAGCCTGCGCGTGGCCTTCTGGTTCTGGCTCAAACTGGGATTCATCAGCTTCGGCGGCCCTGCGGGGCAGATCTCGATCATGCACCAGGAGTTGGTGGAGCGCCGACGCTGGATTTCCGAACGACGATTCCTGCATGCCCTTAACTACTGCATGTTGCTGCCGGGCCCCGAGGCCCAGCAACTGGCCACCTACCTGGGCTGGCTGATGCATCGAAGCTGGGGCGGGGTGATCGCTGGGGCACTGTTCGTGCTGCCTTCGTTGTTCATTCTCATCGTGTTGTCGTGGCTGTACGTCGCCTTTGGCGAAGTGCCGATAGTGGCGGGCATTTTCTATGGCATCAAGCCGGCCGTCACGGCAATCGTGGCGCATGCCGCCCACCGGATCGGCTCCCGCGCACTCAAGAACAACTGGCTGTGGGCGATCGCTGCGGCGTCGTTCACCGCGATATTTGCCTTTGATCTCCCCTTCCCACTGATCGTGCTGGGCGCGGCGGTCATCGGTTATTTCGGCGGCCGCTGGACACCGGAAAAATTCAGCCTGGGCGGTCACGCTACCCAGCACCAATCCTTCGGCCCCGCCTTGATCGACGACGACACGCCGCCTCCGGACCACGTCCGATTCAGCGCCTTCAGGCTCGCCCGACTGGCGATCATCGGTGCCCTGTTGTGGGCGTTGCCTATGGGCCTGCTGACCGCGGTGTTCGGCTGGGAAGGCACGTTTACGCAAATGGCCTGGTTCTTTACCAAGGCCGCATTGTTGACCTTCGGCGGCGCCTATGCGGTGTTGCCCTACGTGTACCAGGGTGCCGTCGGACACTTCGGCTGGCTGACGCCGACACAAATGATCGACGGCCTGGCCCTGGGCGAAACCACGCCGGGGCCGCTGATCATGGTCGTGGCCTTCGTCGGTTTCGTCGGAGGCTACGTGATGCAGGTGTTCGGTCCCGAACAAGCCTTTCTCGCCGGGGCCGTCGCGGCCACGCTGGTGACCTGGTTCACGTTCCTGCCCTCGTTCCTGTTCATCCTGGCCGGCGGCCCGCTGGTGGAATCGACGCACAACGCGCTGAAATTCACCGCGCCGCTGACTGCGATTACCGCGGCGGTGGTCGGGGTGATTCTCAACCTGGCGTGCTTCTTCGGTTACCACGTACTCTGGCCCAACGGTTTTGCAGGAGCCCTGGACTGGCCGTCGGCAATCATCGCAATCGCGGCGGCCATTGCGCTGTTTCGCTACAAGCTGGGGGTAATCCAGGTGTTGCTGGCGTGCGGGCTGGCTGGGCTGGCGGTGCACTTGCTGCGCTAGACGAGGCGTTTGCTCAGGTACGTCGCCGAAGCCGGGCACAAGGTTTTGAATTGGGCCGTCGCACCGATCGAAGCAGGCGCCAGCGAGCGGTCCCGCGCCTGATAGCCCTGGCCGGTAAAAAACGCGGCGGCGCTGTCAGTCAGCAGATGGAGCTGCTCTACACCCTCACGTTTTGCAAACGCCTCGATAGCGGCCAACACCGCTGCGCCAGCACCCTTCCCCCGCTGCCCCTCGAGGACAACCAGCGAGCGCAGCAACCGGTCAGCCCCCTCCCCCTCGATACCAGCAAACGCCACGTCAACGCCTTGGTGGCTGAAGCTGAAAAACTGTCGACCGGGATACGCCAGATCGTCGACGGGAAGACCGGCCAGGGTGAGTGCATCGCGCAAGGGTCGCAGGTCGTTATTGCTCAGCATTCTCATGTGCATGACTTGCTCCTCGTAAATTGTTCCGGCGCTCGTCATCGTACCGAAACTCAACAACACACCACCACATGACCCAGCGCAAATGAACACCCCAGCCCATCAGCTAAGCTCAACCTATCATCACGACAGGGAATCGACATGAGCAAGGCAGACGAGCTAGCGGCCAAACTGAGGAAAACCCAGCAAACCCGCGCGGATACCGACAACTGCGCCGACCTGGCGATCGAGCATTGGCCCGCCCAAGTCTACGAACTGTATCGCCAGATCGAAATCTGGCTGGCGCCCGTGTGCGAGGCGGGCCTGGACATTCGGCGCAACCCCACCCACGTATTTGAAAGTCATTCCAGCGGCTCGACGTACAGCTACGCCATCGATCAACTGGTGATCGAAGGCAATCTTCACCGCATTTCATTCGACCCGATTGCGCGTTTCTCGTCCAAGGGCGAGGGCTGCATTGAAGTCCATATGAAGGGGCAGGAACACTGCATCGTGCGCTCACTCGGCGAACATGGTGAATCGCTTTGGCATATCCAGGCCCTGCGCCAGACCGGGCAACCGCGTCTTGAACCCACCATGCTGGACGAGGACGCCTTGCTCGCGCTGGTAGAGCAAGGCCTGGGGCTTTAACGCAAATGGGCGACCCTTGAGGTCGCCCATTTCGTTGGAGAACCCACTAGAACTGCGGCGCTGATTCGACGGTTGGATCGCTCCCTGGCACCGGTAGCGTCAGTTCCTCCACCGGTCTTCCCACGAGTTTATGCAAGGCATTGTCGATTTCGTCAGCCGCGCCTTGCGCGTATCGGGTATCCGCCCAGCTCCAGTACGGATCGAACATCAGCCCGCCGAGCCATAGGGCGCTGCATCCGTAGTCGATGAAAACTCCCGGAGCGCTGACCGAGCAGCCAGCACGGTAAGAACAGCGGCAACGCCCAACACCGCCGCACTGGTTTCGAAGGTCGCGCGATAACCACTCAGGTCGAACAGAAGGCCGCCCACTGTCGCACCCGCAGCGATGGCGAGTTGGACGATCGCCACCATCAGACCGCCGCCGGCTTCGGCATCTTCCGGCAGCGTTCGCGAAAGCCAGGTCCACCAACCTACGGGCGCCGCCGTGGCCACCAGGCCCCAGAGGCCGAGCAGGAGGGTCGTGATCGTGACCGACCCGCCGAACCCCACCAAGGCAATGGCAATCGCGGCCATCAACAGCGGGATGATAATGAGCGTCCGATAGAGGTTGTTTTTCAAGCAGGCCCCGATCAGGAAGGTGCCCAGCAGACCCGCCACACCGATCACCAACAGCATGAAGGACAGCATGGAAACGCTCACCTGCGTCACCGTTTCAAGGAACGGGCGCAGGTAGGTGAACAACATGAACTGGCCCATGAAAAACGTACTGACCGCCAGCATGCCCAATGCGACCGGTGCCCGGGTCATCAACTTGAAGACATTGGTGCTGCCCTGCTTCGCCTGCGAAGGCATGGAAGGCAGGCGTAACAGCAGCCAGACCAGGGCGATGGCGGCGACGGGCACGATGCAGAAAAACGCGCCACGCCAACCGATGATCGACCCCAGGAAACTGCCCAGCGGCGCAGCGACCACCGTCGCCAAGGCATTGCCGCCATTGACGATGGCCAGTGCCTGCGGAACCTGATCGTCTGGCACAAGCCGCATGGCGGTAGCCGCCGACAACGACCAGAAGCCGCCAATCGCCACGCCGATCAACGCGCGACCGAGCATGAATACCGAGTAATTCGGCGCGAACGCCACCACGGTGCCGGAAACGATCATCAGCAAGGTCAGCCCCAGGAGAAGCCATTTGCGATCGACCCGGGCGGCGATCGATGCGATGAACAGGCTCGTGATCAGGGCAAAGGCGCCAGAGACGGCAATGCCTTGGCCGGCCTGCCCTTCGCTGACGTGAAGATCGGCCGCTACCGGCGTCAGCAAGCTGACTGGCATGAACTCCGAGGCAACGAGCACGAACGCGGCGAGGGCCATGGCAAGTACCGCGCCCCAGGCGGGTTGGACTTGTGGTTTAGGTAATGAGGTATCGGTCATTGGACAAAAATCCTGTGTTTCTGGATGAACTGTGAGAGTGGGCTTGTTCGCGAAGGGGTCGGCACATCCAACATCACTGTCTCAGGCAGACCGCTTTCGCGAGCAAGCCCGCTCCCACAGTTTGAATCGGGGGTTGCTCACAAATTTTGTGTCCGCCACACCCCCACTTGTGGGAGCGGGCTTGCTCGCGAAGGCGGCGGCACATTCAACATCACCATCTCAGGCAGACCGCTATCGCGAGCAGGCTCGCTCCCACAGTTTTGAATGGGGTGTTCATGCATTCGTGCCCGCCACCTATTCCCCTGTGGGAGCGAGCCTGCTCGCGATGATGGCGGCACATTCAACATCACCATCTCTGGCAGACCGCTATCGCGAGCAAGCTCGCTCCCACAGTTTTGAATGGGGTGTTCATGCATTTCGTGCCCGCCACCTATTCCCCTGTGGGAGCGAGCCTGCTCGCGATGACGGCGGCACATTCAACATCACTGTCTCAGGCAGACCGCTTTCGCGAGCAACCCGGTGGCGCGTCTATCAGCCGACCAAGGTCGCGTTATCGATCACGAAGCGATACTTCACATCGCCCTTGAGCATGCGCTCGTAGGACGCGTTGATCTGCTCGGCCCGGACCAGTTCGATGTCGGCGACGATGCCGTGCTCGGCGCAGAAATCGAGCATCTCCTGGGTCTCGGGAATGCCGCCGATCATCGACCCGGCGAGGGTGCGTCGCTTCATGATCAGGTTGAAGACATTCGGCGAAGGATGCGCAGTTGCCGGCGCGCCCACCAGGGCCATCGTGCCGTCGCGCTTGAGCAGCACCAGCAACGCGTCCAGATCGTGAGGGGCCGCCACGGTGTTCAAGATGAAATCGAAACTCTTGGTATGCGCGGCCATTTCTTCAGCATTGCGCGACACCACAACCTCGTCGGCCCCCAACTGCCTCGCATCCTCACGCTTGGACTCGGACGTGGTGAACGCCACGACATGAGCCCCCATCGCATGGGCGAGCTTGATGCCCATGTGCCCCAGGCCACCAATGCCAACCACACCCACCTTCTTGCCCGGCCCGACGTTCCAGTGGCGCAGCGGCGAATAGGTGGTGATGCCTGCACAGAGCAGCGGCGCGACGGCGGCAAGCTGGGCTTCGGGGTGACGAATGCGCAACACATAGCGCTCATGCACCACGATGTTTTGCGAATAACCGCCCAGCGTCCAACCGGGCTCATCCGGGGTGGGGAAGTTGTAGGTCCCGATCATCCCGTCACAATAATTTTCCAGGCCGCTGTCGCAGTCGTCACAGTGCTTGCAGCTGTCGACGATGCAGCCAACGCCCACCAGGTCGCCAGTCTTGAAGCCGGACACATGGGCGCCGACCGCCGCGACCCGGCCGACGATTTCGTGGCCCGGCACGCAAGGGAACTGGGTACCCGCCCACTCGGCGCGCACCTGGTGCAGATCCGAATGGCAGATACCACAAAAAGCGATGTCGATCTGGACGTCGTGGGCGCCTGGCGTGCGACGAGTGATCTGCAGGGGTTCAAGGGGCTTGTCACCCGCGTGGGCGCCATAGGCTTGTACACGCATCAGAAGACTCCTTGCTGGATTGAATGAGGTTGTATCTTCAGGGCTCGGCCCGGCCGGCAGGTAGTGCATTACGCTGAGATGCTTGCCTGATCCTATGAGTGTTTCTATTGCGTATAGGCAGCGCTTCGCTTGGCGAGTTAATGTTCTGCCTATAGCGCTTGAGCTCAGATGACACCCGGACCCGACATGGCCATTCAACGCAGATCCGTACAAGAGACTCTGGGCGCCATCATTGGCACCCGGACCCCACGCGCGGGGGACTTTGAAACGCCCATCGCCGGCCTCGTCTTCTTCCGGCGTGACACCCCGGCGCCGCCGGTGACTTGCATGATCGAACCGAGCATCGTGCTGGTGGTTCAAGGCGAGAAGCAGGTCTGGATCGGCGGCGAAGCCTATGGCTACGACACCGGGCGGTTCCTCATGACCTCCCTGGACATCCCGGCCAATTCCGAGGTGATGCAGGCCAGCCCGGAACAGCCCTGCCTGGGCCTGGTCCTGAGGCTCGACTTGCGCATGGTGGCCGATCTGATCGCCCAAGGCAGCCTGTCGCCGCCGCGTGATCGAGCGGTCGGGATCGGCGCGGGAATCGGCACCGCAACGCCGGACCTGCTGGAACCGTTCGCGCGCCTGCTGGGGTTACTGGATGAGCCCGAAGCCATCCCCATACTGGCGCCGTTGATCCAGCGCGAGATTCACTACCGGCTGCTGCTCAGCGACCAGGCCGCCCGACTGCGGCAAATCGTTTCGGTCGATAGCCAGGGTTACCGGATCGCCAAGGCCATCGACTGGTTGAAATTGAACTACACCGAAGCCGTGCGCGTAGACGACCTCGCGGCGCGGGTGCAAATGAGTGCGCCGACGTTTCACCACCACTTCCGCCAGCTCACGGCGATGAGCCCGCTGCAATACCAGAAGTGGCTGCGGTTGAACGAAGCAAAACGCTTGATGCTCAACGAGCACGTGGACGTGGCGAGTGCGGCCTTCAAGGTGGGCTATGAAAGCCCTTCCCAGTTCAGCCGCGAATACGCCCGCTTGTTTGGCGTGCCGCCCAAGCGGGACATTGCGGCGTTGCGCGGGCCGGCCAAGGCTGGCTGATTCATCAGTGGGAGCAAAGCTTGCTCGCGATGCAGGCACCTTGGCCTTTGGGAGACCGCGTCAGCTTCATCGCGGGCAAGCCTTGCTCCCACAGAGTGGTGCCTTTTGCGCCAACGCAACGCACTTCAACGCGATTGGAGATTCGCTCGTACTGCGCGATTGCCAATCGCAACCCAACGATGCGTAAACTCTGGAAGACCTTGGAAGGCGCTTCGCTGCAGCGGCCGGGCAGCGCACCCTCTGGGCCAGAAGGTGCGAACTGATCGGTGGAGGCTACGCGTTCAAGCCGATCCAGCCATGGATCCCCACGTAGAGACCGACGCCGATGATCAACAGACTGGACAAGTAAGGTGCCCGGCGAGCAACGGTGCCTAGCCAAGGCCAGCGATTGGAAGCCTGCCGTGCACCAATGGCCGCCGCCGCCCCCACCGTCACCAGGGTAATCGCCAGGCCAATGCTGAAGCACAGGACAAGCAGACCGCCCAGCGCGACTTCTTTGACTTGCAGGCACAGCAGCAGCACGGTAATGGCCGCAGGACAAGGAATCAGCCCGCCCGTCAGGCCAAACACGATGATCTGGCCGGTGGTGACCTCCCGATGGGTGAAGCGCTTACGGATGTCATTGGCATGCGCCTGTTCGTGGGCGTCCTGGTAACCCTCCAGCGACAGCGCCAGGCCTTTGGGTTCAGGATGCCCGTGGTCATGTTCGTGGTGGTGATGATCGTGATGATGGTGGTCATGTCCCTGTTGGAACCTGAACATCCGCTCGCCACGCCAGGTACGCCACAGCATCCACAGCGCGATGGCAACGATCAGCGCAGCAGATACCAGTTGGAAATAAGGCTCGGTGGTTTCAGCGTCCAACCCCTGGCCCAGGTACATGCCGCCGATCGCGACCAGCCACACCACCGCAGTGTGGGACAGCGTCGCGGCCAAGCCCAGCAACACCGCCTGCTTGACCGAGCCCCGAATCGCCACGATAAACGCCGCCATCATGGTTTTCGAATGACCCGGCTCCAGGCCATGCAAGGCACCCAGCAAGATAGCGCTGGGGAAATACAGCCAGGCGTGAGTGCCACCCTGTTGCAGCAGTTCAGCAAAATTGGGCATGTCGGGCCTAGAGGTACTTGGTGATTTGTTTGAAGGCTTCCAGCGGCGCGCGCTCGCCTTTATTCAACGACGAAACGGTGTCCTCCAGGCAGTGATCGATATGATCCTGGATCAACGTCCGCTTGGCCTGGCACACCGCTTTCTCCACCGCATGCAACTGCTGGGCGATATCCACGCACTCACGCCCCTCTTCGATCATCGTGATAATGCTGCGCAAATGACCGTCCGCGCGCTTGAGGCGCTTGATGATCGCCGCGTGGCTTTGGTGGGGATGTTCGTGGTCGTGCGCACTCATGACTTGAGCCCTGGCTTTCGATGAATTTACCCCGCCATCCTATCCCCCCAGGGGGGATATAAGCAAACCCATCAAAACGCCAACTAACCTGTGGGAGCGAGCTTGCTCGCGATGACGACAGCACATCCAACATCGCCACCAACTGCCCCACCGCTATCGCGAGCAGGCTCGCTCCCACAGGATTGCAGACTGCACAGGGTGATGAGCAAGACAGTGCAGGCGACCCCGTGTGAAGTCGCCCACTACCCTTACAACGCGAGGACCTGCGCCTGCAATCGCCGCCCAATCACATCCAGCAAATCACACCCATCGCGCAGCGGGATCGCTAGCACTTGGGCAAAATCATGGAGTATCACGGCGTCCGTACTGATGTCGGAACGCATGGCGAGGTTTTCCAGCAACTGGGTGACAGCGGCGATGCGGTAAGCGGCGGTGTCGTGCAGCACGTCCAGCGGCGCTTCTGTGTCGATCAGGAGCGCGTGGAAGTTGTTTTCGATACCGGTGATAGGCATGTAACGGGACATGAGGGGGTTACTCCTGCGGGGATGGGAGGTCAGTGGCGGATTGAAGAACCGCTGATGGAGGGGCCGAATCCGGATTCGGAGTTCGGGGATTGAGCAGGAGGTGGGCATTGATGGACTGGGTGAGGCTGGACGAGAGCCGCTTTTGATTGACTGCGGTACTCGGAGGATTTGGAGTCAGTTTCTTCATTCGTTTGTCTCCTGGACCTAAAAGGAAACTGCCAGCATCACTTCCACATGATGGGTGGCAGCCGTACGCGGGTGTGGAAGACCGTATCCAGGAACCGGCGCACCCGAAGGTGCCCCGCGTACAGCCGCCGTAATTTAACAGCAGGCATAGAAAAAGTGCCTCCTTTAAATTTAACGGAGCTACGTTCCTGGAGTCATGAGGGCTTCCACACCCTGCCGCTGAATTTGCAGCGACGGAGAAAACTTAGCGCACGGGGTGATGCGGTGGATAGTCAGCGGGGAGCGACGCGTCTTGAGGGAAATTTCCGACGAGAGTGTCCGGCGATGGATTGGGCAGCGCAGCTATGAGCACGAGGAAAAATCTCGAAACGAATGAGCGCTCACGCCTTTCGCCCGAGCCGCAACATAGGCCACGTCTGCGGGATGGGCTATAATCCGCCCACCAGCGCGATTTGAGGTCCAGCCCATGGGCAATGTCAGCCTTGAAACCAAAAAGGCCTATGCCGCCAGGACGCGTAGATCCAACTATGCGGCCAGCCTCCGTCTGGAAGGTTTCAAAACGACCTTCGCCGACGGCGAACGCAAAATGCCAACGCGTGAAGAGGTCTTGAAGGCCTTCACCCAGACCAGAACCTGATGCCTGACAAATATGGAGTCGGCGAGGACGCCTATTGCTATCCCGGCTCCACCGTCCTTCGCAACAAACTCGATATTCGAGACGAACCGACCCTAAGCGAAGCCGAACAACAGCTCTCGGCCATCGCAGCGGACAACGTCGAATTCAGCCCTCCCCCCTACAGCCTGACCTACCTTCAAAACATTCATCGAGTTCTCTTTTCCGACCTATTCGAATGGGCCGGAGAGCTGCGCACCGTTGGCATGTCCAAACAAGCCACCCGCTTCTGCCAACCTGAGTACATGGAGAAGGAAGCCAATAAGATCTTCGCCAACATGGCCGCGGCAAACTGGTTCGAGGGCATGGAGCGGGCTGAGCTCGTAGTCGCTGTGGCAGAGGCCTATTCCGACATCAACGTCATACACCCCTTCCGCGAAGGCAACGGTCGTGCGCAACGCATCCTGTTTGAACACCTCATCATGAATGCCGGGTTTGAAATCAGTTGGTGGGGGATTGAGAAGGACGAGTGGATCTACGCCAATATCGCGGCTTACAACGGCGTCATGGAGCCTATGGAGCAGGTTTTTGAGCAGTGTATCGGGCAGGCGATTCAAGCTTGACCGTACGACGTTATCCCCTCGCTCACCGCCTTACGGTTTATTTCGCTAAGTGATACAGTCGCCGTCAATTAACGTCTGCTAAAGCCACAGAAATGTACAGGACGAAATCATTCCCATCTAACAAGGAAGGTCGAGACTTTGTGGTGGGCGACATTCATGGGCATTTCAAATTTCTAACAATGGCCTTAGACAAACTAGACTTCAACACCGAGCTGGATCGTATTTTTTCCGTGGGGGACCTCATCGACCGCGGCCCCGACTCCATGGACGTATTGAACTGGCTTGAGAAGCCATGGTTCCATGCAGTGCGTGGCAATCACGAGCAGATGCTTATTGACTGTATCTCCGGGCATGGGGATATCCCCCGACATATCCGAAATGGTGGAGCCTGGCTGTACGAGTTACAACCCACCATCCAGCATGAACTCTCAAAATCCTTGCAAGCACTTCCATTGATCATTGAAATCGACTTATTAAACGATCAAACAATTGGAATAGTCCATGCCGAAGCCCCCGTCATCCAAAGTAACGATGGCTGGCAGGAAGCCAAAGATGCAATCACAGGAAAAACTGGAGAGCAACATCAGCGGCAAGCCTTGAAGACAGCGCTGTATGCCAGAGAAAAAATCGAGCAAAACGACCACACGCCCATCAAAGGAATAGACCGACTCTATGTTGGACATTCAACAGTGCCCAGTATTATGCGTTTGGGTAATGTCGTATATATCGACACCGGCTGCGCATTTTCCGATGGTGCGTTAAGCCTGGTTGATATCCAAACCGAAGCAATCATTAGTATGAGCATGAGCGAGTGAGACAAGGCATCGCTCTGCTTAGTTTTTTTCGAGGCAAAATCGCCATCAGATGATAGTGGCCGAGGCTACCAGGGCGCGTAGCAGGCGATTCCGTTTGAGAAAACCAAAGACTCTGGCGCCCTAGCGACTCTGCAATCGATCCTCGCTCATAATTTAGGGAAGTTTCCTACACACCAATCTCTTGCTGAGTTTTTGTCAGGAAGCCTATAGTTTCGGCGTCCCCCCACAGCAGTGACTCGGGTTTATGGCAGGCATATTGATACAAAAGATCTAAGTGTTTGCGGAATGAGTCAGCCTCCGCACAAAAAATAGTGGTCGTCGTCGGCCAATGAATTGACTACTTGATTTTGTACGATTAATTTCGTACAACTGACACGGAGTGACGTCGGCGCATGGGTTTCAAAGCGGCAAAGTCGGCCCTGATCAAGGCGCTTAAGAATGGGGACTTCCAGCATGAAGCACGGGGCAACATCACCGTCAAAAACCTCTTGGCGACCGGCCAGGTAACCCCCCAAGAGGTGATAAGCATCGTCGAACGATGCAACGGTTCCCACCACTCGTGCTCCGAGCACCATCAGGTAAAAGGCGTGGATGTTCACCTGATCAAATACAGCGGTTGGTACGTAAAATTCTACGTAATCGCACCAGATGTATGGTTTATCAGCGTTCATCAATGAGTTAATGACTATGAAGTTTTATCAAGAGGGCGATAAGAGTCGAGCGATCTGCAGTCACTGCGAAGGCTTGGTGCAGACGACATTTACCCGCAGAAACGTACCATTCGACGATGGTCTCGGTGAGGCAAAGGGCGTTTTGGTTTCAGTGTGTGACGTATGTGATCAGGTCGTAGGGATACCCGCGCAGTCCACTCCGGCAATCAAAGCGGCTAGAGAAGCTGCAGTCGTATCTATCGAAACGAGGCTCCCTGCTTCGTATCTTGATCGATTGGATCAGGCTATGCACGTAATCACCACTGCCGCAGCGACTAAACATCGAAAAATGTTCTTAAGCCTCTATATCGATTTTCTGGCTAGGGAACAGCGAGCTGGAGAGGGAACAATTTTCACTTGGCGCCAAGCCGCGTGCACTGCTATCGACGAGAAAACTCATCTCGATCATTTATTCAACGCCTGCCCTCACAAAGAAGAAAGCAAAAGATTGTCATTGAAGCTAAACGCGCATATCGCCTCTGAACTGGACGATCTTCAGACCCAGTCTCAGTTAAGTCGGACGGACTTTATAAAGCACATGATCTGTCAGATGCAAAATGATGTAGTAACCAGCCCAAAAGAGAAGCTTGTACAGGAGTTAACTTTATTTGCGAGAGCCGCTGTATAAACACCGTATACGAATCAACTTTTTGGCTATCTGAACATTACTGCCAAATCAAAACGACAGGTCCCTCAACACCACCCCTCTATCCCTGATAAACTGCGGCTCTCTGCCTCGTTGATTCAGATCCTCCCAATGCTCCTACAAACTGCTTCACTGTCCCACCGCTTCTCCGTCGCCCCGATGATGGATTGGACCGACGCCCACTGTCGCTTCTTCCTACGCATCCTCTCCAAGCACGCCCTGCTCTACACCGAAATGGTCACCACCGGCGCCCTACTCAACGGCGACCACGAACGTTTCCTACGCCACCACGAGTCCGAACACCCGCTAGCCCTGCAACTGGGCGGCAGCGTCCCGGCCGACCTGGCCGCCTGCGCCCGTATGGCCCAGGACCACGGCTACGATGAGGTGAACCTCAACGTCGGCTGCCCCAGCGACCGGGTGCAGAACAATATGATCGGCGCCTGCCTGATGGGGCATCCGGATTTGGTGGCTGACTGTGTGAAGGCCATGCGCGATGCGGTGTCGATTCCGGTGACGGTCAAGCATCGTATCGGGATCAATGGGCGGGACAGTTACGAGCAGTTGTGTGAGTTTGTCGGGACGGTGCGGGAGGCCGGTTGCACGAGTTTTACCGTGCATGCGCGGATTGCGATTCTGGAGGGGTTGTCGCCGAAGGAGAATCGCGACATCCCGCCGCTGCGTTATGACGTGGCTGCGCGGTTGAAGGCGGACTTTCCGGAGTTGGAGATTGTGCTCAACGGCGGGATCAAGACGCTGGAGGCGTGCCACGAGCATTTGCAGACCTTCGACGGTGTGATGCTGGGGCGCGAGGCCTATCACAACCCGTATCTGCTGGCCGAAGTCGATCAGCAGCTGTTCGGCAGCACCGCGCCGATCATCACCCGGGCCGAGGCGCTGGCGCAGTTGCGGCCTTATATCGCCGATCACCTGGCCGCTGGCGGGGCGATGCATCACATCACTCGTCACGTGTTGGGCCTGGGCACCGGGTTCCCGGGGGCGCGGCGGTTTCGGCAGTTGTTGTCGGTGGATATTCACAAAACCAAGGATCCATTGGCGCTGCTGGATCAGGCGGGGCAACTGCTGGAAGGGCGTTAACCGTCACTTGCTTTGAACCTGCGCGCTGTTTTGGCATCGTATCTACCGATACCGCCCCGGCCTTTCAAACAGCCGTTTTCAGGTTGTTGCCGCTGGGGCCCGTCGATACCCCTTCACGCCCTTGAGTGGCTGCCGGCCCTCGGGTAATGTCAACGGACCCATAGGACAGAGCACGCTCATGACTTCCAAGCTGGAACAACTCAAACAATTCACCACCGTCGTGGCCGATACCGGCGACTTCGAGGCCATCGCCCGCGTCAAACCCGTGGACGCGACCACCAACCCTTCCCTGCTGCTCAAGGCCTCGGCCATTCAAGGTTATGCCGAGCAACTGAACGCCTGCGTGGCGGACTGCAAGGGCGATGTGGGCCTGGCCAGCGACCGTTTTGCCGTGGCGGTCGGGCAAGAAATTCTGAAAGTGATCCCTGGGCGTATTTCCACTGAAGTGGACGCGCGCCTGTCGTTCGACACCGAGGCCATGTTGAAGCGTGCGCATCGCCTGATCGATCTGTACGACAAGGCCGGCATTGGCCGCGAGCGCGTGCTGATCAAGATCGCTTCCACCTGGGAAGGCATTCGTGCCGCCGAGCAGCTGGAGCGTGAAGGCATCCAGTGCAACCTGACCCTGCTGTTCTCCTTCGCCCAGGCCGCCGCCTGCGCCGATGCCGGGGTGTTCCTGATTTCGCCGTTCGTGGGCCGTATCTACGACTGGTACAAGAAAGCCAATGGCAACGACTATACCGGCGCTGATGATCCGGGCGTGCAGTCGGTGACGCGCATCTACAACTACTACAAGGCCAATGACTACAAGACCGTGGTCATGGGCGCGAGCTTCCGCAACCTCAACCAGATCGAGCAACTGGCCGGCTGCGACCGCCTGACCGTCAGCCCGGACCTGCTGGAAAAACTGGCAGCCGACGAAGGCAAGCTGGAGCGCAAGCTGGCGCCAGGGCAAGCCGGGGAAACGCGCTTGATCCTCAATGAAACGCAGTTCCGCTGGTTGTCCAACGAGGACGCCATGGCGACCGAGAAACTGGCAGAAGGTATTCGTCAGTTTGCCCGGGACCAGGAGAAGCTGGAGGCGTTGCTGCAAGCCAAGCTTTGAGCTGATTCACAAGGCATGCAAAAAGGGCGAACCTTGGTGGGTTCGCCCTTTTTTATTGGGATTTGGCTTCGCGCTGAGGGATCAGGTGGCTGAACCGGCGCTTTCGCGAGCAAGCCCGCTCCCACAGGGGGATTTGGGTAGGATTCAGTTTTTTTGACCGGCGCAAGACCTGTGGGAGCGGGCTTGCTCGCGAAGGCGTCCGTCAGGCCAATACATGCCCCGAGGTCAAGGCCCCTCTAGCGCATTCACCAGGTCATGGAAGGCTTCACGATTGGAGTCGTTGAGCCCCATCAGGATCTTGTGGGCTTCGAGCACCTTGATCCGCACTTCTTCTTCGGACTGGTCCTGGTCAGGCAGGTCGTCCAGGCATTCCGGGCACGGCACAGGGTCGCCCACGATGTTGAACACCTGGTCGAAGCCCATCGATTGCAGCAGACGGGTAATGTCGTTGTGGGTGGTGACGACTGTCGGCAGCAGGCCGACCTTCTGCCGCGACAGGATCGACAGTTTGGCCAGCAGGCCCAATGTGGTGCTGTCGATGCTGCGGGTTTCGGTCAGGTCGATCACGATGGCGCTGAAGTTCAGCGAGGTGAAGATCCGCTCAATAGTCGCATCCAGCGCCGAACACAGGGTCAGGCGCACTTCACCGACAAACTTCAGGACAAAGGTGCCGTCCTGCTCGGCGAACTGGATTCTACCGGTACTCATCAAAGGTTCCTGCTCAACACTAACAGGGCGATATCATCCGGCATCTCCCCGAGCGTGGCTAATCCAAACACTTGACGCAAGCCTTCCAGGCTGCCGCCCGCTGCACTCACCCGTTCAGGCAAGGCCGCTTCTTTCTCTTTGAGTGTAGGTTCTGTCAAAAGGTCCAAAATGCCATCAGACATCAGCGTCAGGCTGAATGTCGGCGGCAATTCCAGTACGTGGTCTTCGTAGGTGGCCTCGTTGAACAGGCCCACCGGTAAACCACGCCCTTCCAGGTAACGAACGCTGTCTGGTGTATACAACACAGGCAAAGGCAGGTGACCGCCGATGCTATAGGTCAACAAACCAGTCTCCTCGTCGATGACTCCACCGACCATTGTGACGTGTTTGCCCAGCTTACAACTGATCAGGCCTCGGTTGATATGCCCAAGGACTTCCGAGGGCTTGAACTCTGGCAGCGTGCCGTTGCGCTTGGATTCGAACAACAGGCGTGTGGTCATGAATTTCAACAGCACCGTCACGAATGCCGAAGAAGCACCATGGCCGGAAACGTCCGCCAGGTAGAACGCCACACGTCGTTCATCGACCCGGAAATAGTCCACGAAATCGCCCGACAGGTACAGCGACGGGATGATCTGGTGGGCAAAACGGAAATCGTCGACGGTCCAGGGGCTGACCGGCAGCATGTTCATCTGCACCTGGCGCCCGGCGTTCTGGTCTTCCTGCAACAGGTTCAGGCTGGCTTCCAGTTCGCGGTTGGCGGTTTCCAGCTTTTCGCGGTAACGCTGGTTCTCCAACAACAGCCGCGAACGGTCCAAGGCCCGGCGCACCGAGTGCTCGAGCACCGCGAGGTCTTCAAGGGGCTTGATCAGATAATCCGCCGCGCCCAGGCGCAACGCCTCGACCGCGTCGTTCATCACGCCCGCGCCCGAAACCACGATCACCGGGGTCTGCGAGGAAATCTCGGTGACCTGGCGAATGAGTTCGAGTCCGCCCATCTGCGGCATGCGCAGGTCGCAGATGACCAGGTCGGGCTTGTCTTGCTCGAATACCTGAAGACCCTGTTGGCCATTGCTGGCCTGCAGGACGCTGAAACCACTGTCTTCCAAGTAGGCTGCGAGACTGGCTCGCACCACTTCGTCATCATCGATTATCAGCAGCGTGGCACTGGTTTTTGGCATGTGGGCAAACGGCGCCAGAATTAGGTTGGCGTAGCGGGCTGGGCGGTCTGGCCTGGCACGCACTACTGGATTCGCTTTCTAGCCTCTCTGTCGTACCGGCTTCAGGCCTTTGCCCTACACACAACTACATCAGAGGTGCCCTTCTAAGGCGCAGACGGTACTCCCATCCGCGGGGCGTTTCAAGCTCATGCAGATAGCCGCTTGCCGTCTTTATTTGTCAAAGCACAGAGAGTTATAAGAACCGAGCGAAGCGTAACTCAATGGAAGGATCAAACCTGCTCAAAGCCGACGCCAAAGCACAAAAGGCGGCCTTTTGGGCCGCCTTCGTGGTTTTACAGGTCGAAATTAAAAATCGTCTTCGACCTGGCCATCCTTGACCTTGAATTCGCGGTTTTGCAGGTAGGCGTTGCGGATGAAGACATACTTGTCGCCGCTCACCATCTTCTCGGCCGACAGCAGGCTGGCGCGGGTGTCGACGACGTTCAGGCCTCGAATAGAGTTACGCACCGAGACGTTATCGATATAACGATACGGGGCCGTGTAGTCATCGACCAGTTTGGCCGGCGCGTCACGCAGGGTGCTTGGCCCCAACAGCGGCAACATCAGATACGGCCCACTGCCCAGGCCCCAGTAGCCCAGGGTCTGGCCAAAATCTTCATCGCTGCGCTGCAGGCCCATCTGGGTGCCCACATCGAAGAAGCCCAGCAGGCCGAAGGTGGTGTTGAAGACCAACCGGGCGGTGTCGACCCCGGCAGCGGCCGGCTTGGCCTGCAGCACGTTATTGGCCAGGTTGCCGACGTCACCGATGTTGCGGAACATGTTGTGGATGCCGTCTTCGAGGAACTGCGGCGTCACGTATTGATAACCCTGGGCCAGTGGCTTGAGCGCATAGGTATCAACAGTGTCGTTGAAGGTGAAGATTGGACGGTTGATGCTTTCCCAAGGATCTTCTTCCGTGGCGGCCTGAGTGGCGAACGGTACCAGCAGGGCGCAGGTGGAAAGACACAGCTGAGCTAGACGATGGCTCCAGCGCATAGAGGAAAACTCCTTGGATTGTTCAAGCAAGGGCGCCGAGCCCAGGCGGTAAGCTGGCTAGTATAAGACGGAACGCGTGGATAGGCAGCACCGAAAAAACAAGCGGGCGTAGGACGTTTCCGCGACCACTGCCCTTCATTTCACTGTCACCGGACTGTCATCGTGGCCCTTTAGGCTGCTGGTTATTTCAAGGACGTTCCCATGCCCCGCCCCGAAGCCCTGCCCCTCCCCGCCGCCAGCCTGACCGCCGTCCTGTTTGGCCTGAGCGGATGCCTGGTGGATTTCGGCGCACGCATCCGTCAGCCAGGGGCAGCGCCGGATGAGCATGCACAGCCGACACCGGGCGCCCTTGAGAGCTTGCACCACTTGCAGCGCCAGGAAATCCCCTGCGCCTGGCTCGACGAACTGCCACCTGCCGTCAGCCATGCCCTGGCGACCTCATTGCCGACGTGGATCAAATCGCCGCAACTTCCAGCAACAAATAATCCTTGGCCAGCGCCACATGCCTGCTGGCAGGCGCTGATGGCGCTCAATGTCCAGCAACTGGACGGTTGCGTGTTGGTCAGTGGCGAACCCCGGTTGTTGCAGTCGGGGCTCAACGCCGGTTTGTGGACCATCGGCCTGGCGTCCTGCGGCTCGCTGTGTGGCCTGGCGCCTGGCGAATGGCAGGCGCTGAGCCAACAGGAGCGGGAAACCAAGCGCGCCAAGGCCACCGTGCAATTGTTCGGCCTGGGGGTGCATTCGGTGATCGATCACCTGGGCGAACTCGACACTTGCCTGGCGGACATCAGCCTGCGCCGACTCAAAGGCGAGAAGCCATGACCGGGATCATGCAGGGAGCGTGAGTGTGGATTACTCTTAAGGCAAGCCACGGACTTTTGACCCAGCGTCGCGGTCCATGGCTGTGCCTATCAATAAAGGGAGTACGCCAATGCCTGCCCGCGAACTGCAAGAACAGCTCAACAAACTGCGCGAGCAATTGGAACAGAATCCACCACTTTCCGAAGTCGAGCGCGATGACCTGCACGCGCTGATGCAAAAGATCGAACTTGAGCTTGAGCTGGAAACCAAAGCGCCGGACAACAACCTCGCCGACAATGTGAACCTGGCGGTCGAACGCTTCGAGGTGGAACACCCCACCCTTGCCGGGACCTTGCGCAACATCGTGCAAGCCTTGGGCAATATGGGGATCTGAACCCTTTAAATGCAAAAAGCCCTGCTATCGCTAGCGGGGCTTTTTAATGTTGGCAATCTGAAATGCAACCCACTGTGGGAGCGGGCTTGCTCGCGAAGGCGGCGTGTCAGTCAAATGAGTATCAACTGATACACCGCCTTCGCGAGCAAGCCCGCTCCCACAGTCGATTTTATGGTGTGGCTTAGACTTAGAGCGGCTTGCTGCAGAGGCTCACACCCAGGGTATGACTGGCCTGTGGCAACAACGTCACCACATCGTCCATCACATTGGCTGTCTCGATGCACAGCATGCGCTGCCAGCCATCGTCGGCCATGTCACTGAAGGCCTTGGCGCGTTCGGTCCAGGGGTTCCAGATCACCGCCGAGCGCGAACCACTGCTGGTCAGCTCGATCCGGCGTTCCCACAGCGGGTCAATGATGCTCAGCTTCGGTGGGGTATCGAGATAAATGCGGTCGGTCTCGCCGGCAAAGTGCAGGTTGCCGGCCTGGGTGACGGTTTTCCAGTCGTCCAGGGTCTCGATGTAGCTCAAGCCGTCCACCCCTTCGACCTGCACGTTGCGCACGTCGCTCACGGCAAAGTAGCTGTGCAGCGCCTGGCTGAGGCTGACGGTTTCGCTGCCACGGTTATGGCTGGTGAGGCGGATGTGCAGTTGCTCGTCCATCACGATGGCCAGCGTCAGGTCGACCTGATGAGGCCAGCCGGGGAGGCCGTTCTCGGGGTAGGGCAGCACGAATTCCACCTTGAGGCTTTCGCCTTCGGCTTCGATGCCCTTCAACGACCAATCCATCAGCCGCACCAGGCCGTGGGCGGTGGCCGGGTCGTTGCTCACGCGCATGGCCTGTACGCTGTCGGGGTTGCGCGTCAGGTTGCCGAACCACGGCCAGCACACCGGCACGCCCGCGCGGATGCTCTTGCCGGCCTTGAAGGTAGCCTGGTCGTTGAGCCAGATCAGCGGCGGCTGGCCGTCCACTTGATAGCTGAGGATATGCGCGCCTTGTTGGGCCACCAGCAACTCGGCCTGACCGTGGCGGATGCGCCAGGCGTTCAGTTCATCCAGTTTGACGGCTTCGACGTTGGGCGTAGGCATGTTGCAAATCTCGCTCGGGAACAGGGACTGCAATGGACCGCAAAACGGCCGTCGTGTTTAACGGGCGCGCGGCGGAACCGAGCGGGTGCGACCGCTGCCGTCGATGGCGACGAAGACAAATACCGCCTCGGTCACCTTGCGCCATTCACTGGACAGCGGGTCGTCGCTCCAGACCTCGACCATCATCTGGATCGAGCTGCGGCCGATTTCCAGCGCCTGGGTATAAAAGGAAAGCTGCGCCCCCACTGCCACCGGCACGAGGAACGCCATGCGATCGATCGCCACGGTAGCCACGCGTCCGCCGGCCACTTTGCTGGCCATGGCGGTGCCGGCCAGGTCCATCTGGGACACCAGCCAGCCGCCGAAAATATCGCCGAAGCCGTTGGTCTCGCGAGGGAGCGCGGTGATTTGCAGGGCCAGGTCGCCTTGCGGGATTGGATCTTCTTGTTCGAGCTCTATCATGCCGGGGGTGCCTCTGACCCGTAACGCTGTCTTGTACTTCAGGTGAATAGCCGTCTTTGTAAAAAACGATTCAGCCCGAACATACTGCGTTCGTCACGTTTTTCGTAAAGGCGTGCCAAAGGGAAACTCTGCGAAACCGGCTGGTTCTGGTACTACGCCACCAACGACGTTTTCGCACAGCAACCCCTTACAGAGTACTGCAAGGTTGCGAGTATATCGGGCGATAGACGTCGAGACGACCACTCGGTTCTGATTTTGACTATCAAATACGCACCTCTATGTGCTTTTTCGAACAATTTGCTATCGTGCCGGACCTGCCCAGGCCCCCAACCCGTGTTAACAGGGTTGCAGAACCAACTATAAGAGAAGTCCTTGCCATGACCACTGCGCCTTCGAGCACGGCGACGCCCGCACAACCGGCACGTCCACTGACCCGCAACGATTACAAGACCCTGTCGCTTTCTGCCTTGGGTGGTGCGCTGGAGTTCTACGATTTCATCATTTTCGTGTTCTTTGCCACCGTGGTCGGCAAATTGTTCTTCCCTGCCGAAATGCCCGAGTGGCTGCGCTTGATGCAGACGTTCGGCATTTTTGCCGCCGGTTACCTGGCCCGGCCGCTGGGCGGGATCGTCATGGCCCACTTCGGCGACCTGCTGGGGCGCAAGAAGATGTTCACCCTGAGCATTTTCATGATGGCGGTGCCGACCCTGATCATGGGCCTGCTGCCCACTTATGCGCAGATCGGCATGTGGGCGCCCATCCTGCTGTTGCTGATGCGGGTGATCCAGGGCGCGGCCATCGGCGGAGAAGTGCCGGGCGCCTGGGTATTCGTTTCCGAACACGTTCCGGCGCGCCACATCGGCTATGCCTGCGGCACGCTGACTTGCGGCCTGACGGCGGGAATTTTGTTGGGTTCGCTGGTCGCCACGGCGATCAACAGCATTTATACACCCGTGGAAGTGGCCGATTACGCCTGGCGGATCCCGTTCCTGCTGGGTGGCGTGTTCGGGCTGTTTTCGGTGTACCTGCGCCGCTGGTTGCACGAAACCCCAGTGTTCGCCGAGCTGCAACTGCGCAAGGCCCTGGCCGAGGAAGTGCCGCTGCGGGCCGTGCTGCGTGATCATCGCGGCGCCATCGCCATTTCCATGCTGTTGACCTGGCTGCTGTCGGCCGGCGTCATTGTGGTCATCCTGATGACACCGACTGTGCTGCAGACGGTGTACCACTTCAGTCCGACCACCGCGCTGCAGGCCAACAGCCTGGCGATCGTGTTCCTGAGTTTCGGTTGCATCGGTGCGGGTGTGCTGGCCGACCGTTTCGGCGCCGGCCGGGTGTTTGTCTTCGGCAGCGGTTTGCTGTTGATCACCTTCTGGACCTTCTACCACTGCCTGTTCGATCACCCCGAGTGGCTGTTCCCGCTGTATGCCTTGAGTGGCTTGCTGGTGGGCACCATCGGCGCGGTGCCCTATGTGATGGTCAATGCCTTCCCGGCCGTGGTGCGTTTCAGCGGCCTGTCATTTTCCTACAACCTGGCCTATGCAATTTTCGGCGGGTTGACGCCAATGATCGTGACCCTGCTGTTGAAAGAGAGCTCGATGGGGCCGGCGTATTACGTGGCGGCCATCTGTGGGATCGGGATTGTGGTGGGCGGTTATCTTTGGAAGAAGGGGCGCTAGGTCCGAATTTTTCACTGACTGCACGGGCCTCATCGCGAGCAAGCTCGCTCCCACAAAGGTTCTGCGTTCGCCGCAAAGCCCCTGTGGGAGCGAGCTTGCTCGCGATGGGGAGCGCCACGAATCATTTTGTAAAACTCGATACTGGCCTTTCATCCAATTGTCATATTTCAGCCATAGAGTGTTCACACGGCTTACCGATACTTGGCCGACTTAACACACCCTATCTGCTAGGAGTAAGGCATGAAACTGAAGCGTTTGATGGCGGCAATGACTTTTGTCGCTGCTGGCGTTGCGACTGCCAACGCGGTGGCCGCTGTTGACCCTGCGATCCCGAGCTACACCAAGACCACTGGTGTATCGGGCAACCTGTCCAGCGTCGGCTCCGATACCCTGGCCAACCTGATGACCTTGTGGGCCGAGAACTACAAGAAAGAATACCCGAACGTAAACATCCAGATTCAGGCCGCCGGTTCCTCCACCGCGCCACCTGCGCTCACCGAAGGCACCTCCAACCTGGGCCCGATGAGCCGCAAGATGAAGGACAACGAGCTGCAGGCTTTCGAAACCAAATACGGTTACAAGCCCACCGCCATCCCGGTTGCCGTGGACGCCCTGGCGGTATTCGTACACAAGGACAACCCGATCAAAGGCCTGACCATGGCTCAGGTTGATGCGATTTTCTCCTCCACTCGTCTGTGCGGCGCCAAGGCTGACGTCAAGACCTGGGGCGACCTGGGCGTGACCGGTGACCTGGCCAACAAGCCAGTCCAGTTGTTCGGTCGTAACTCGGTGTCCGGCACCTACGGCTACTTCAAAGAAGAAGCCCTGTGCAAAGGTGACTACAAGTCCAACGTCAATGAACAGCCTGGCTCGGCCTCGGTTGTACAGTCGATCAGCAGCTCGCTCAACGGCGTTGGCTACTCGGGTATCGGCTACAAGACCGCCAGCGTGAAAACCGTTGCCCTGGCCAAGAAAGAAGGCGGCGAGTTCATCGAAGACACCGAAGAAAACGCCCTGAACGGCAAGTACCCGCTGTCGCGCTTCCTCTACGTTTATGTCAACAAGGCACCGAACAAGCCTCTGGCCCCGCTGGAAGCCGAGTTCGTGAAGCTGATCCTGTCCAAGCAAGGCCAGGAAGTCGTGGTCAAGGACGGCTACATCCCGCTGCCAGCCAAAGTAGCCGCCAAGGCACTGGCTGACCTGGGTCTGCAAGAAGGCGGCAACGTCGCCAAGAAGTAATACCTGAGCCCGGGCCAACGCCCGGACTCCTGTGGGAGTGAAGGTTGCTCCCACAACCCAAATTCCTGTCCGCTGCCGCTTTCTGCTGGCGGCGGATTTGTTGCGTCACTGCATTGTCATCTTTCTGTCATACAGGATCGCTAGGGTGTGCGCATGAATGATCTGGCCAATTCCACAATGACTACGACTTCCCCTCCCAAGCGCATTGACTTCAATACGCCTGAGCTGCAACGCAAGCGCCGCATTCGCGCGCTCAAGGATCGCCTGACCCGCTGGTACGTGCTGGTCGGCGGCCTCGCCGTCCTCGCCGCCATTACGTTGATCTTCTTCTTCCTGGCCTACGTCGTGCTGCCTCTGTTCCAGGGCGCGGACCTGGAGGCCAAGGACTCGATCACCCCGGCCTGGATGCAAGACGCCGGCAAACCGCTGATGATTGCCATCGAAGAACAGAACCAAGTGGCCATGCGGGTTTCCGACAAGGGCCAGGCGCTGTTCTACGACCTCGACAGCGGTGCCGAACTGCGCCGCGTCGACCTGCCGATTCCGGCCGGTGCCAGCGTGACCGCCATTGGCGAAGACCAGCCCGGCAGCCCACTGGTGGCGATCGGCCTGTCCAACGGCCAGGCTCTGGTATTCCGTCACACCTATAAGGTCAGCTACCCGGACGGCAAGAAAACCATCTCGCCCGCCGTCGAATACCCTTACGGCGAGACGCCGATCGCGTTGAACGAACAGGGCTTGGCCCTGGAACATGTCAGCCTCAACGCCACCGATTCGACCCTGCTGCTGGCCGGTTCCAGCGGTGCCCAGCTGCAAGTGCTGTCGCTCACCAGCGAAGAAAACATGATGACCGGTGAGGTCACCAGCGAGCAGACGCGTATCGACCTGCCGCAGATGACTGAGCCGGTGAAGAACATCTTCGTCGACCCGCGCCAGCAATGGCTGTATGTGGTCAACGGACGTGCCCAGGCCGATGTGTTCAGCCTGCGGGACAAGAGTCTCAATGGCCGCTACAAACTGCTCGAGAACGCCGACACCCAAGTCACCGCCGCCACCCAGCTGGTGGGCGGGATCTCGCTGATCATCGGCGACTCCAAGGGCGGCCTGGCCCAGTGGTTCATGGCCCGCGATCCGGACGGCGAGTTGCGCTTCAAACAGATTCGTACCTTCCAGATGGGCAGCACGCCCATCGTCGAGATCAGCGCCGAAGAACGTCGCAAAGGCTTTGTTGCGCTCGACGCCGCCGGCAAGCTTGGCGTGTTCCACAGCACCGCCCACCGTACTCTGCTGGTGGACCAGGTGGTCGACGGCCAGGGCCTGTTCGGCATGTCGCCACGGGCCAACCGCCTGATCGTTGAACAGGGCGGCAAGCTGCAACCCTTGACGCTGGACAATCCGCACCCGGAAGTGTCGTGGAGCGCGTTGTGGAGCAAGGTCTGGTACGAAAACTACGACGAACCCAAGTACGTCTGGCAATCGACCGCCGCCAACACCGACTTCGAACCCAAGATGAGCCTTTCGCCGCTGACCTTCGGCACCCTGAAAGCGGCGTTCTACGCGATGTTGCTGGCTGCGCCGCTGGCCATTGCCGCCGCGATCTACACCGCCTACTTCATGGCCCCGGGCATGCGCCGCAAGGTCAAACCGGTGATCGAGCTGATGGAAGCGATGCCGACGGTGATCCTCGGGTTCTTCGCCGGCCTGTTCCTGGCGCCGTACGTCGAAGGGCACCTGCCGGGTATTTTCAGCCTGCTGATGTTGCTGCCAATTGGCATCCTGGTCGCCGGTTTCGTCTTCAGCCGGCTGCCGGAATCCATTCGCCTGAGAGTGCCGGACGGCTGGGAAAGCGCCCTGCTGATCCCGGTGATCCTGTTCGTGGGCTGGCTCTCGCTGTACATGAGCCCGTACATGGAAGCCTGGTTCTTCGGCGGCGACATGCGCATGTGGATCTCCCATGACCTGGGCATCACCTACGACCAGCGCAACGCCCTGGTGGTCGGCCTGGCGATGGGCTTCGCGGTGATCCCGAACATCTACTCCATCGCCGAAGACGCCGTGTTCAGCGTGCCGCGCGGCTTGACCCTGGGCTCCCTGGCCCTCGGTGCCACGCCGTGGCAGACCATGACCCGCGTGGTGATCCTCACCGCCAGCCCCGGCATCTTCTCGGCGCTGATGATCGGCATGGGCCGTGCGGTGGGCGAGACCATGATCGTGCTGATGGCCACCGGTAACACGCCGGTCATGGAAATGAACCTGTTCGAAGGCCTGCGCACCCTGGCGGCCAACGTGGCGGTGGAGATGCCTGAGTCGGAAGTCGGCGGCAGCCATTACCGCGTGCTGTTCCTGTCGGCCCTGGTGCTGCTGTTGTTCACCTTCGTCATGAACACCCTCGCCGAGCTGATCCGTCAGCGTCTGCGCAAGAAATATTCGTCGCTTTAAGAAAGGTAGAAGTCTGTGAAACAGAACTCCCTGAAAGGATGGTTCAAGAGCGGCGCCCCCGGCGTCTGGATCAGCGGCGGCGCGGTGTCCATCGCGGTCATCATGACCATTGGCCTGCTGGCGGTGATCGCCGTGCGCGGCCTGGGCCACTTCTGGCCGGCGGACCTGGTCCACGCCAGCTACAACGTGCCGGGAATGCCTGCGCACCTGGTGGTCGGCGAAGTCGTGCAGAAGGAAGAAGTGCCTCGTGAGCGCCTGAAAAGCGCTGGCCTGCCGGTGCCCGACGAAGGCCCCGAGTTCATGACCCGCGAACTGATCAAGGTTGGCAACCGGGACCTGAACGGCACCGACTTCACCTGGATCGTCGGCGACTGGCTGACCAACCAGACCACGCCGCCGGAGCTGATGGCCATCGAGCGTCGTGAGTGGGGCAACTTCTACGGCTACCTGGTCAACGTCAAGGAAGACGGCAAGGTCATCGCCGAAGGCGAGGCCGCCTGGCCGCAACTGCAGGCTCGCGTAGAGCGCGTCAACCAGTTGGCCTCCGAGCTCAAGACCCTGGAAAAAGTCGACATCGGTGCAATCAACGCCGGCCTGGAACGCATCCGTCTGCACGGTCGCAAACTGGAACTGGACGGCAAGCTCGACGCTTCTGCCCAGGCGGACCTGGAAAGCGAGCGTGCCGAACTCAATGCCCGCTACAAGGATATCGAAGCGCGCCTGGCCGACCTGCATGCGCAGTTCAATCGCGACAGCCTGACCGCCCGCGATGCCAACGGCAAGGAAGTGGAAATCGAAATCGGCAAAGTGGTGCACGCCTACCAGCCAAACGGCATGGGGACGTTCACCAAGATGGGTTTCTATGTCAGCAAGGTCTGGGAATTCCTCAGCGACGACCCGCGTGAAGCCAACACTGAAGGTGGCATCTTCCCGGCGATTTTCGGCACTGTGATGATGACCCTGATCATGGCGATGATCGTGACGCCGTTCGGCGTGCTGGCGGCGGTCTACCTGCGTGAATACGCCCGCCAAGGCCCGATGACCCGCCTGATCCGCATCGCGGTGAACAACCTGGCGGGTGTTCCGGCCATCGTCTACGGTGTGTTTGGCCTGGGCTTCTTCGTCTACGTGCTGGGTGGTTCGGTCGACCGCCTGTTCTTCCCCGAGGCCTTGCCGGCGCCGACCTTCGGCACCCCGGGCCTGCTTTGGGCATCCCTGACCCTGGCGCTGCTGGCGGTGCCGGTGGTGATCGTGGCCACCGAGGAAGGCCTGGCGCGGATCCCGCGTACCGTGCGCGAAGGCTCCCTGGCCCTCGGCGCGACCAAGGCCGAGACCCTGTGGAAAATCGTCCTGCCCATGGCGAGTCCGGCGATGATGACCGGGATGATCCTCGCCGTGGCCCGTGCTGCCGGTGAAGTGGCGCCGTTGATGCTGGTGGGCGTGGTGAAACTGGCGCCGTCGCTACCGCTGGACGGCAACTACCCGTACCTGCACCTGGACCAGAAGATCATGCACCTGGGCTTCCATATCTATGACGTGGGCTTCCAGAGCCCGAACGTCGAAGCGGCGCGACCGCTGGTGTACGCCACAGCGCTGCTGCTGGTGCTGGTGATCGCCACGCTCAACCTGTCGGCGGTGTGGATCCGTAACCACCTGCGCGAGAAGTACAAGGCACTGGATAGTTGATTACACATTGATTTTCTGTGGGAGCGAGCCTGCTCGCGATGGCATCACCTCGGTTCAAAGCCAGACCGAGTCGCCTGAATCGCGAGCAGGCTCGCTCCCACACAGACACATACACATACACAGATTGGCATGGCCGCTCAGTGGCCAACCGAACCGAATTTGTTAGCACAGGGAGCCTCCCATGCAACACGAAGCACACACACACGGCATCAACATGTCGGCCCTGGGCCGCGACAAGCAGAGCCTGGACCTGGCTCAGGAAACCGTCGCCATCGAAGTGCCCGGCCTGAACCTGTTCTACGGCGACAAGCAGGCGCTGTATGACGTCAGCCTGAATATCCCGAAACAGCGCGTCACCGCGTTCATCGGCCCGTCGGGCTGCGGCAAGTCGACCTTGCTGCGCACCTTCAACCGCATGAACGACCTGGTGGACGGCTGCCGTGTCGAAGGGGAAATCAACCTCTACGGCAACAACATCTACCGCAAGGGCGAAGACGTGGCCGAGTTGCGTCGTCGCGTGGGCATGGTGTTCCAGAAGCCCAACCCGTTCCCGAAAACCATCTACGAGAACGTGGTCTACGGCTTGCGCATCCAGGGCATCAACAAGAAGCGCATCCTCGACGAAGCCGTGGAATGGGCCCTCAAGGGCGCGGCGCTGTGGGATGAGGTCAAGGACCGTCTGCATGAATCGGCCCTCGGTCTGTCCGGCGGTCAGCAGCAACGTCTGGTGATCGCCCGCACCATCGCCGTGGAGCCGGAAGTGCTGCTGCTCGACGAACCTTGCTCGGCCCTGGACCCGATCTCGACGCTGAAAGTCGAAGAACTGATCTACGAGCTCAAGTCCAAGTTCACCATCGTCATCGTGACCCACAACATGCAACAGGCGGCGCGGGTTTCCGACTACACGGCGTTCATGTACATGGGCAAACTGGTGGAATTCGGCGATACCGATACCCTGTTCACCAATCCGGCCAAGAAACAGACCGAGGACTACATCACCGGTCGTTACGGCTAGTCGAGGCTGCTGCATAGCCGCACTGCGCTATCAGGATCAACATTTAACTGCTTGAAGCTTGCAGCTTGAAGCTTGCAACTTTCGCGGAGCGAACAAGATGATTTCGAAGGAAGGCCTTACTCACCACATTTCCGCACAGTTCAACGCTGAGCTTGAGGAAGTGCGCAGTCACTTGCTGGCCATGGGCGGGCTGGTGGAAAAGCAGGTCAACGACGCGGTGACCGCGCTGATCGAGGCCGACTCCGGCCTGGCCCAGCAGGTGCGTGAAATCGATGACCAGATCAACCAGATGGAGCGCAACATCGACGAGGAGTGCCTGCGTATCCTGGCCCGTCGACAGCCGGCGGCTTCTGACCTGCGCCTGATCATCAGCATCTCCAAGTCGGTGATCGATCTTGAGCGAATCGGCGACGAAGCCACCAAGATCGCCCGTCGTGCCATTCAGTTGTGCGAAGAAGGCGAGGCGCCGCGCGGTTACGTCGAGGTTCGCCACATTGGCGACCAGGTGCGCAACATGGTCCGCGATGCACTGGACGCCTTTGCCCGCTTCGACGCCGACCTGGCGTTGTCGGTGGCCCAGTACGACAAGATCATCGACCGCGAATACAAGACCGCCCTGCGCGAGCTGGCGACTTACATGATGGAAGATCCGCGCTCTATCTCGCGGGTGTTGAGCATCATCTGGGTGCTGCGTTCTCTGGAGCGTATCGGCGATCATGCGCGCAACATCTCGGAACTTGTCATCTACCTGGTGCGCGGCACCGATGTGCGGCATCTGGGGCTCAAGCGCATGAAGGAAGAAGTTGAGGGCACGCCGTCCGAAACTGCTAATGTTCCGGGCGAAACTGACGATAAGTAAGATTGCCAAGAAAAGCGCCCGGCCTTCTGGTCGGGCTTTTTTTTGGGTTTTTTTTAATCGAAAGCAGCACCCCGCGAACGAAAAGTCCCGGCGTGACTGAAGGTTTTTGGCAATGTGCCATCAGTAAAAGCGGTATGCTTGCCGGGATTTTTTAGAGGTGTATCTGGATGAGTAAGGTCAGTGTGTTGGTCGTGGACGATGCTTCGTTCATTCGTGACCTGGTGAAGAAGTGCCTGCGCAACTACTTCCCGGGCGTGCGCATCGAAGACGCGGTGAACGGCAAGAAAGCCCAGGCCCTGCTGGCTCGAGAGGCGTTCGACCTGGTGCTGTGCGATTGGGAAATGCCGGAAATGTCCGGCCTGGAACTGCTGACCTGGTGCCGCCAGCAGGACAACCTCAAGGGCATGCCGTTCGTGATGGTCACCAGCCGCGGCGACAAGGAAAACGTGGTCCAGGCGATCCAGGCCGGCGTCTCCGGTTATGTCAGCAAGCCGTTCACCAACGAGCAGCTACTGACCAAGGTCAAGCAAGCCCTGCATAAGGTCGGCAAGCTCGACACGCTGATGAACAGTGCCCCGACCAAGATGAACTCGGCGTTCGGCAATGACTCCCTAAGCGCCCTGACGGGCGGCAAGGCTGCGGTGGCGGCGGTCGCTTCGGCGCCTGTGGTGAATCCTTTTGCCAAGCCGGCTGCTGCCCCCGCTCCCGCCGCTGCTGCCCCGGCCCGTGGCCTGCTCAACAGCCCACCCGTCAAGGCACCGGTAGCCGCCGCTTCGACGACCAACCGTGGCCAAGGCCAGTTGCGCCTGTCCAGCGGCACCCAGCAATGCGTGATCAAGGCCCTGAGCCTCAAGGAAGCGCTGCTGGTGGTCAAGCGCAGCGAGACCCTGCCACAAGTGCTCGAAAGCGCAGTGCTGGACATGGAGCAGGGCGACAACGCCGAAACCGCGCGTCTCAACGGCTACCTGCACGCCATCGTCGCCCATGAGCAGACGCCTGACAGCGAGTGGCTGCAATTGACGTTCCGCTTCGTCGACAAAGACCCGCAGAAACTCGACTACATCTCCCGCCTGATCGCCCGCGGCACCGCGCAGAAGCACTTCGTACCTGGCGCCTGATTCGGCCATGCAGATCGTTCCCATGCTCCGCGTGGGAATGCCTCTACGGACGCTCTGCGTTCGGCGCTTGAGGGGACGCGGAGCGTCCCTGGCTGCATTCCCACGCAGAGCGTGGGAACGATCATCAACACCGATCGTTGATCCAATTTTGAAACATCCGTCGACTACGCTGGTCCATCCCAGCTGCTAGGCTGCTGTGCAGGCCTTCATTTCTCGACAGAACCTTTGCCCATGCTCGCACCCCTGCTGTTTGCCTGTGGTCTTGTCCTGGCCTCCACCTCGGCCGTGGCCATGACGATCTACAAATCCACCGATGCCAATGGCGTGGTGTCCTATAGCGACCGCCCCAGCAAGGGCGCCAAGGTGTTCGTGTTCCGCGACCGCATGGTCGAGCGCCTGGAGCGACAGGTATTCCTCGATATCAAGAAACAGAACGGCGCGGATGCGGTATTCGTGCGCAACGATTTGTATGCGCCGGTGGAGATCGAGTTGAGTTTCGCCGGGCTGCGCAACGTCAGCGGGGCGCCGAGCCGGCCGATTCGTCGGGTACTGCCGGCACGCAGCAACCTGCGCCTGGCGCTGCTCACGGCCACTCGGCCCGGCAGGCCGCTGGTGTATACCCCAAGGTTCGAATATTCCCTGGGCGACCCTGCCGGCGCGGCACAGGCCTATCAGTACCCGTTGCCGTGGCGTGGCGGGCCGTTCCGGCTGAGCCAGGGTGCCAACGGCCAGTACAGCCATTACGGCCCGAAGAACCGCTACGCCATGGACATTGCCATGCCCGTGGGCACGCCGATCATCGCGGCGCGGGGTGGTGTGGTCATCAAGACCGAAAACGAGCAGACCGGCCGTGGGGACGACCCTTCGGGCAACTTCGTGCGGGTGCTGCACGATGACGGGACCATGGGCGTCTACCTGCACTTGCAGAAAGGCTCGGTGAGCGTACGGGAAGGGCAGCGGGTCGGGGTGGGCGCGCCGTTGGCGTTGTCGGGCAATACCGGCAACAGCTCAGGCCCGCACCTGCATTTCGTGGTGCAGCGCAATACCGGCTTGGGGCTGGTGTCGATTCCCTACCAGTTCAATCAACCGGTGGGCGACCTGCCCAACTTTGCGGTGGGCAAGCAATAGCTTCTGCAGATGCGAAGGAGCTTTTGTGGTGGAGGGATTTATCTGTGGGAGCAAGGCTTGCCCGCGATGAAAGCGACTCGGTCTTTCAGAATCGAGTCGCCTGTATCGCGAGCAAGCTTTGCTCCCACAGCTTTGCCACCGGCTCGCCGGAACGGGTTGACACTCAATCGAGCATCAACACCTTCGCCAGAATGATCTTCGGCCCTTTCATCTTCTTGATGATGATCCGCAGGCCTTCGACTTCCAGTACTTCTTCCTCTTCCGGCACGCGCTTGAGGGTTTCATAGACCAGCCCGGCGAGGGTTTCGGCTTCGATGTGGTCCAGGTCGATCCCCAGCAGGCGCTCGACCTTGAACAGCGGCGTATCACCGCGTACCAGCAGTTTGCCCGGCTGGTAGGCCAGGATGCCGCGTTCGGCCTTGCGGTGTTCGTCCTGGATGTCACCCACCAGCACTTCCAGCACGTCTTCCATGGTCAGGTAGCCGATGATGTTGCCGTCGGCTTCCTCGACCAGGGCGAAGTGCGAGCCGCCCTTGCGGAACTGCTCCAGCAATTGCGACAGCGGCATGTGTCGCGAGACGCGCTCCAGCGGCCGGGTCAGTTCGGCCAGGTTGAACGACTCGGGAATATGATCCAGGGCCGCCAGTTCCAGCAGCAGGTCCTTGATGTGCAGCAGGCCGACGAACTCCTGGCGCTCGCTGTCATACACCGGGTAACGGCTGAACTTGTGGCGACGGAACATCGCCAGGATTTCCTTGAGCGGCGCGTTGAACTCCAGCGTCACCAGGTCTTCCCGGGAGTTGGCCCAGTCCACCACTTCCAGCTCGCCCATTTCCACGGCCGAGGCCAGCACGCGCATGCCTTGGTCGCTCGGGTCCTGGCCGCGGCTGGAGTGCAGGATCAGCTTCAGTTCTTCGCGGCTGTAATGGTGTTCGTGATGCGGGCCGGGCTCGCCTTGGCCGGCGATGCGCAAAATGGCATTGGCGCTGGCGTTGAGCAGGTAGATCGCCGGGTACATGGCCCAGTAGAACAGGTACAGCGGCACAGCGGTCCACAGCGACAGCAGCTCGGGTTTGCGAATGGCCCAGGATTTGGGCGCCAGTTCACCGACCACGATGTGCAGGTACGAAATAATGAAGAACGCGGTGAAGAACGACACGCCCTTGATCACTTCCGGCGACTGTACGCCGACAGCGCCCAGCAGCGGCTCGAGGATGTGGGCGAAGGCCGGCTCACCGACCCAGCCCAGCCCCAGGGAGGCCAGGGTGATACCCAACTGGCAGGCCGACAGGTAGGCGTCGAGCTGGCTATGAACGGTGCGCAGGATGTGCCCGCGCCAGCCGTTCTGCTCGGCAATGGCTTCGACCCGGGTCGAGCGCAACTTGACCATGGCGAATTCGGCCGCAACGAAAAAACCGTTGAGCAAAACCAGGATCAGAGCAAAAAGAATCATGCCGAATTCGGCGAAGAGTGTAACGAGGGACAAGCCAGGGGAAGGGTCCATGATGGAGTTTTGCGGGTTCCGTATAGTCGTAGGAATTGAAAATGAGCGCCTGAAAAGGCAGGCGCAAGTCAGCCAATGTAGCGGCTGACTCGGCGATTGCCTAGGGGGCGGGCTTAATCAGCGGGGCGGGCGAGGCGTGCGCGAACCACCTGGGTCGGAGCGAAATGGCAGGTAAAAGTGCTGCCATGGCCGGGTACGCTGCTGATTTCCATGCGGGCGCGATGGCGCAGCAGGACGTGTTTAACGATGGCCAGGCCCAGCCCGGTGCCCCCGGTATTGGAGTTGCGGCTGGAGTCGACACGGTAGAAGCGTTCGGTCAGGCGCGGCAGGTGTTTGCTGTCGATGCCAATGCCCGAATCGCGCACGCTCAGGTGTGCGCCTTGCTCATCGCCCCACCAGCGCACATGGATCCGGCCTTGCTCCGGCGTGTATTTGACCGCGTTGAACACCAGGTTGGAAAACGCACTGCGCAGTTCCGCCTCGCTGCCTTTGAGCTGCACGGCCGCGTCGGCTTCCAGGGTGATGGTCTGCTGCTTGGAGCCGGACAGTTCCTGCGCATCTTCGACAATGGTTTGCAGCAGGTCGTCGATGGGCACTGGCTGGTTGTCCGACGGGTAATCGGTGGCTTCCAGCTTCGCCAGCAGCAACAAGTCGTTGAGCAGGGTCTGCATGCGCCCGCTTTGCTGGTGCATCTGTTGCAAGGCCCGGCTCCAGCGCGGGTTCACCTCCTCGACGTTGTCGAGCAGGGTTTCCAGGTAACCACAGATCACCGTCAACGGCGTGCGCAGTTCGTGGGAAACGTTGGCGATGAAGTCCTTGCGCATCTGTTCCAGCTGATGGATACGCGTGACGTCGCGCACCAGCATCAAGTGCTCATTGTTGCCATAGCGAGTGATGTACAGCTGGATGCGTAGCCGATCATTGGTGGGCGAAGGGATCTCCAGCGGCTCGGCGTAATTGGCCTGCTCGAAATATTCCTTGAAGCGCGGATGACGCACCAGGTTGGTCACCGGCTGGCCGCTGTCCTGTGGCGTCTTGAGGCCCAGCAGGGTCTCGGCGGCGCGGTTCCACCACTCCAGGTTGCCGTCGCTGTCGAGCATGATCACCGCGTCTTTCAGCGCGGCGGTGGACTCCTGGACCCGGTCGATCACCGCCTGCAGGCGCCCGCGAACGCGCTGGTCGCGCCGTTGCAGGTGGTAGATGCTGTCGAACACCTCACCCCACAGGCCATAGCCGTCGGGCGGCGCTTCGTCGGGTTGGTGCAGGCGCAGCCATTCATGCAGGCGCAGCAATTGCTTGAGTGTCCAGGCCAGGTAAAGCCCCAGGCCCGCGGCCAGGCTCCAACCGTAATAACCACTGATCAGGCCGATCAGCAAACAGCCGGTCACCAGCAACAACATGTGGCGAATCAGGGTGCCATGCCAGTTTTGGTTCACGTGACGCGCGTCCTTGTCAGCTTTGTCGGGCGGTAAGGGCTCGGATCAGGCCTTGGTCGAAAAACGATAACCGGTGCCGCGCACGGTTTGTACCAGATTTTCATAGGCATCGCCGAGGGCCTTGCGCAGGCGCCGGATATGCACGTCCACGGTGCGCTCCTCGACATAGACGTTGCCGCCCCAGACCTGGTCCAACAGTTGGCCGCGGGTGTAGGCACGTTCCTGGTGAGTCATGAAAAATTGCAGCAAGCGGTATTCGGTCGGGCCCATTTCGGCGGGTTTGCCGTCGATGGTCACGCGATGGCTGATCGGGTCGAGCAGCAGGCCACCGACTTCGATGGGGGCTTCGCCATCCGTCGGTCCGGCGCGTCGCAGCACGGCTTTCAGACGCGCCACCAGCTCCCGTGGGGAAAACGGCTTGGTGATGTAGTCGTCGGCGCCGACTTCCAGGCCCTGGATCTTGTTGTCCTCTTCGCCCTTGGCGGTGAGCATGATGATCGGAATATCGCCGGTCAGCTCGTCGCGCTTGAGCCGCCGCGCCAGTTCGATGCCCGAAGTGCCGGGCAGCATCCAGTCCAGCAGGATCAGGTCGGGCTTGCGGTCGACGATGATGGCGTGGGCCTGTTGAGAGTTTTCTGCTTCCATGCAGTCATAGCCGGCCATCTCCAACGCAACGGCGATCATCTCGCGGATGGGCGCCTCGTCGTCGACGATCAGAATGCTCCTGCCAACCATGGGGTAATCCTCTTGTCATTTAACTGTCTTGCGCCGCATTAGATAACGGAATTATTGCAGTCGTGTGACAGTTATTTCGGGGGGCGGCAGTGAAAGGGATCCTGGACTAAGCTTCTCAGTCCGAATTCTGACAACTACAAAGGAAGGTTTCCATGAAACAAATGACTGTTTCTTTCAAAGCCCTGCTGATGGCTGCTGCCCTGACGCTGCCTGGATTGGCGATGGCAGCCGATCCTGCGATGGAAAAGGACGGTATGTTCACCGACCATAAGGGCATGACGCTTTACACCTTCGCCAAGGACTCGGCCGGCAAGTCGGCGTGCAATGACAAGTGTGCCACCAATTGGCCGCCGCTGATGGCTGAGGCGGGTGATAAATCCATGGGTGACTGGACCGTGATCAAGCGTGATGATGACTCAATGCAGTGGGCCTATCAGGGTATGCCGCTGTATACCTTCGTGATGGACAAGAAGGCCGGAGACATGACTGGCGACGGCAAAATGGACGGTGCCTGGAAGGTCGCCAAGCCCTGACTGAAATATTTCCACCAAGGTAACGACAGATCATCTGTGGCGAGGGGGTTTATGTGGGAGCAAAGCTTGCTCGCGAAACAGGCACCTCGATTTCTAAGAGACCGCAGCGCCTTCATCGCGGGCAAGCCTTGCTCCCACATAAATTCCCTCGCCACAAGGGGAATCAACGCAACGCGTAATCCAGCACAATCCCCACGAAAATCGCCAACCCGGCCCAGTGGTTGTGCAGGAACGCCTTGAAGCAGCGCATCCGGTCCCGGTCACGGGTGTACCAGAACTCCCAGGCGAAGCATGCGGCAGCGGCCACCAGCCCCAGGTGGAACCAGCCGCCGAGTTGGAATTTCGACCCGGCCAGCAGCAGGCAGCCCAAGGCCAGGCCTTGCAACGTCAGGATGATCACCCGGTCGGCATCGCCAAACAGGATCGCCGTGGACTTCACGCCAATGCGCAGGTCATCGTCCCGGTCGGTCATCGCGTAATAGGTGTCGTAGCCCACCGTCCACAGCAGGTTGGCGATGTACAGCAACCAGGCGGCGGCCGGCAGATGACCGGTTTCGGCGGTGAACGCCATCGGCATGCCCCAGGAGAACGCCGCCCCCAATACCACTTGCGGGTAGTAGGTATAGCGCTTCATGAACGGGTAACTGAACGCCAGCGCCAGGCCACCGAGGGACAGCAGGATGGTCGGGGCATTGGTGCACAACACCAGCAGGAAACTCACGCTCATCAGCACGGCGAAGAACACCAGCGCCTCTTTCGAACTGATCTTGCCGCTTACCAGCGGGCGCTGCTCGGTGCGCTTGACGTGACCGTCCACCTTGCGGTCGGCCCAGTCATTGATCACACAGCCGCCAGCGCGGGTCAGCACCACGCCGAGGACGAAGATCACCACGTTGGCGATGGACGGCGAGCCTTCACCGGCAATCCACAACGCCCACAACGTCGGCCACAGCAGCAGGTAGATGCCAATGGGCTTGTCCATACGGGTCAGTTGCACGAAGTCCCACGCCCGTGGATTCAGGCGATTCAAGGATTTGAGCAGTTGCACGTACATCAAAAGTTCTCCGAATAGGCGCGGGCGACGGTCCACAGGCGCGGCAGGAAAATTTCCGCCACTAGCACGCTCAACGCACCGCGGTCGAAACGTGAGCGGCGACCCCACAGCCCGCTGGCGCGCACTTCTTCCGGCAACCCGGCGTCGGGGTAATGGCAGACCTCGATGGCTCGGCGCTGGAACGCCTGGTCGCAAAACAGCAACTCCCCCAGGGAGCGGCTGCCCAGTTCGTCCATCTGCAAGCCGTCACCCTGCAAGGCGCTGCGCGCCGCCACACTGCGGGCGAACACCCAAGGCTGGTCGCGGCCGCGCAGATACACCTCGCGCACCCAGCCCTCGCTGCCCTCGGCCAGGTCCAGGGCCGCGCATTCGTCGGTGCGCAATGGCTGCCAGCCTTCGAACAACGGCGTGACGCTGAAATGGCCGTCCGACAGGCGCGTGAGGCGCCGGGTCAGGGAGCCTTCGTCGAACAGCCAGTCGAGGACACCCGCATCGGGCCGGGGCGACAGCAGGGGCTGGGGCAGCCATTGGAGTGTTGGAAATATCGAATTTGTATGCGGCACAGAGGTCTTGAATGGCAGCAAATGAGGCCGCGAGCTTACCATGTCGGTCGCCGGTTTTGACTGGCCCGGCCGGCTGCCCGGCTGATCGTGCTTGCATCTGTCGCAACCGATCAGTACAAAACGGCCCTGAGCCGGAAAATACCGGCCAAGGCCTGACATCTTGAGGAAGTATTGGAATGAAGAAGTGGCAATGTGTTGTCTGCGGCCTGATCTACAACGAAGCTGACGGCTGGCCGGATGATGGCATCGCGCCCGGCACTCGCTGGGAGGACGTACCGGCAGACTGGCTGTGCCCGGACTGCGGCGTCGGCAAGATGGATTTCGAAATGATCGAAATCAACTGATCGTTCCTCACCTGCATGGAGAGCATCAAATGGAGAGCAACATGAGTGCACCTGTCGTCATCGTCGGTACTGGGCTGGCCGGTTACAACCTGGCCCGGGAGTTTCGCAAGCTCGATAGCGAAACCCCGTTGCTGCTGATCACCGCGGACGACGGTCGCTCGTATTCCAAGCCGATGCTCTCCACAGGTTTTGGAAAAAACAAGGATGCCGACGGCCTGAGCATGGCCGAACCGGGCGCGATGGCCGAGCAACTCAAGGCCGAAGTACGCACCCACACCCGTATCAGCGGCATCGATCCGGGCCACAAACGGCTGTGGATCGGCGAAGAAGCGGTGAACTACCGTGACCTGATCCTGGCCTGGGGCGCCGAAACCGTGCGCGTACCGGTGCAGGGCGATGCGGCGGAGCTGATTTTCCCGATCAACGACCTGGAAGACTATGCACGCTTCAGGGCCGCGGCCACCGGCAAGCGCCGGGTGTTGTTGCTCGGCGCTGGCCTGATCGGCTGCGAGTTCGCCAACGACCTGAGCCTGGGTGGCTACGAAGTGCAGCTGGTGGCGCCGTGCGAGCAAGTGATGCCGACGCTGTTGCACCCGGCCGCTGCCGCAGCGGTCCAGGCTGGGCTGGAAGGCCTTGGCGCGCGTTTCCACCTGGGCCCGGTACTCAACCGCTTGCAGAAGGTCGCCGACGGGCTGGAGGCGCACCTGTCCGACGGCCAGGTGATCGCCTGCGACCTGGTGGTTTCGGCCATCGGCCTGCGCCCACGCATCGATCTGGCAGCCGCGGCGGGCCTGGTGGTCAACCGCGGCGTCGTGGTCGACCGCCACCTGAAAACCTCCCACGCCAACATTTACGCCCTGGGTGACTGCGCCGAGGTCGACGGCTTGAACCTGCTGTATGTCATGCCGCTGATGAGCTGTGCCCGCGCCCTGGCCCAGACCCTGGCCGGCAACCCGACGGCCGTCAGCTACGGCGCCATGCCGATTACGGTAAAAACCCCGGTGTGCCCACTGGTGGTGTCGCCACCCCCGCGAGGCAGCGAGGGCGTGTGGAGTGTCGAAGGGCAGGGCGCGGATATCAAGGCACTATGCCGCGACGCTCAAGGCAATCTGCTGGGCTACGCGCTGACAGGTGCGGCGGTGATGGAGAAACTGGCACTGAACAAGGAACTTCCACCCCTGCTGGCGTAAATACTGGTCGTTCTGTCGCAAAAACCCTACTTTTGGTCCCACAAAGGTCGCCCGGCCACTGGCGCCGTTTTCGGCACCGTGCCATCCTCACTCCCGTCTGCCGCAGAGTAGAGCCTGCGGCGCCTTAGGGGCTGTTCCAAAGAGAACGGCACGGACATAACAACAAAAAAACCGTCAAAGGGGCTTCATTCATGCGTAAACCAGAACTCGCCGCCGCCATCGCGGAAAAAGCAGACCTCACCAAAGAACAAGCCAACCGCGTCCTCAACGCCGTCCTCGAAGAAATCACCGGTGCCCTGCATCGCAAGGACAGTGTCACCCTGGTGGGCTTCGGCACTTTCCTGCAACGCCACCGCGGCGCCCGCACTGGCAAAAACCCACAGACCGGTGAGCCGGTGAAGATCAAGGCCAGCAACACCGTTGCCTTCAAACCAGGCAAATTCCTGAAAGACAGCGTCAACCCGTAATTGCTGCGGAGTACCTCGGCTAGGGGGAAGAAAGCGGCAATCAAAAAGGGCATACCGATGAATCGGTATGCCCTTTTTTGTGCTGGGTTGTCCGTGGCTAGGGAGCTTGCTCCCGCTGGGTCGCGAAGCGGCCCTAAAAGCGACGACTGCTGCGCAGCCGAGCGGGAGCAAGCTCCCTCGCCACAGGATTTGGAGATGCCCCTGTGGGAGCTTGCTCGCGATGACGTCCGCCTAATCAGTAGGCGTATTCGGCGCTGCCAACGCCTTCAAGGCCGCTTTGCGCTCGTCGATCGGCAATTTTCCGAGCTTTTCCACCGCTGCGTAAAACCCGATCCAGTCCCCGCCCTCCCGCTTGAACAGCGCCGCAAACGCCGGCACCCATTGGTCATATAGTCCGAACGGCAGCAACCGCGCGTTGTTCAGTGGGGCATAGACCCAGGCATCGTAGCGTTTGTCGCCGGCCCATTGAGTGTCGCGCAACTGCTCATAGTCGGTGCGCAGGCGTTCGAATGCCTGTGTCTTGCGTTGGCGCATCTGGTCGGTCGGCAGGGGGTGGGCGTAGAGTTGTTCCAGGCGCTGGCGGGTGTCGAGGATCAATTGGATGAATTGGTCGCGCTGGCGCACCTGCTTGCCGTTATCCGGCGCCAGCCCACGACTGGCGCGCCATTGCCGGCTGCCCTCCTGCTCGACGAAGGTGGCGAAGGACTCATTGAATTCGGTGTCGTCCTTTACATAAAAGCGCTGGTGCGCCAGTTCATGAAAGATCAGCGTCGCCAGGCGTTCGTCGCCCCAATGCATCATCGAACTCAGGATCGGATCATTGAACCAGCCCAGCGTCGAGTAAGCCTCTACACCACCGATCGACACGTCCATGCCCTGCAAACGCTGCAATGCGGCCTCGCCACGGGCGGCGCCCTGGCTGTAATAACCGCGATAAGCCACGCAACCGGCAATCGGGAAACAATGATTTAGCGGCGCCAGGGAAAACTCCGGCGTGGCGAAGACATTCCAGACGACGAATGGCCGGCCAATGTCCGCATACAGGCGATAGCTTTGATTGTCCGGCAAGTGCAGGTGAACGCTGGCGAACGCCCGTGCCTCGCGCGCCTGGGTCAGGTGCGCCTTCAGTTGGGCATCACGAGCAGGGTCGGCAATGACCTCGTCGATAGGCTCCCGGGCCTGCAACAACCGCAGTTGCCCACCCACGAGCTGGCTGTAGTAACCGGCGCTTGTGCAACCGTTCAGTAACAAAAGCAGGAGGCCTGGAAACAAAATCTGGAAAACGCGGTCGAGTAACCGATGGCTTGAACGCGGCCTGATCAATTGGAATCACCCTGGGAAGTCTGTCCACAAGACTATCTCGCTTGCCTGGAGCTTCGCTATGCGCGTGTTGATGCTGACGAGCGGCCTGTTGCTGCTGACCGGTTGCGCCGGTTTGCGTGATCCTGATCCATCCCAAGCGTGGATCGACCTGGGAAACCAGCAGGACACCGCGCTGCAAGCGTTAAAAGTCGATGACAGGACGTCCATCGACCGGCGCTATTTCGAAGTGCAACCCGGCAGCCATGAACTGACGGTGCGTTATCAATTTGCCGTCGAACCCGGCAACATCGGCCCGGATGCCGAGCCGCTGTGGCGTGATTGCCGGTTGAACGTGAAATTCAAGGACTTCAACGCCGGCCAACGTTACCAGCTGCAGGCCGGCAGCATTGGTTTCCGGCCATGGGCCAAGCTTTACGATCAGCAACGCAAAGTGGTGGGGCAAGGTACGCCGGCGGGCTGCCAGCAAACGTGATTGGCGCTATGCTCAGGGTCTGATTTCAGGAAATTCACCATGCGCTTACCTCTGCTGTTACTGGTCCTGGTCTCCATGAGCAGTTGTGCAACGAGCCCACTGCCCCAGGTCGATCCGAACATGGCGTGGATCGATTTCGCTACCCCCATGCCGGGCGGCAAAATGCTGATGGCTGAAAGCCTGGATGGCCAGCGATTGCGAGACGGCCGGTTTTTTCAGGTTTCGCCGGGCAGCCACGAACTGAAAGTGCGCTTCGACTTCGAAGTGTTTAGCGGTGGTGGGTTGGGCATGCAAGCCGAACCGCAAGAGCGGCTGTGCTACATGCTCGTGCGTTATGATCATTTCGAGGCCGGCCAGCGCTATCGGCTGGAGGCTCGCAACCTGGCGTTCACGCCCAGCGCCCGGCTCTATGATGCCAGGCGTCAAATCGTGGCCGAAGAGCGACAAATCAATTGCGTTCCGTAGAGCGTCCTAGCGGTCGTTCTTCTGGTAGATGATCTTCTTCGTGCCGCCTTCGCAACTGCCCACCACCATGTTCTGGTCGTGAACTTCGTCATTCGTGACGATTTCCAGGGTGTAGGACGACACGTTATTGGCCTGGATCTTCGCTTCGATTTCCGCTTTCAGCTCTTCGCAGGATTTGGGTGCTGCAAGGGCTGATGCAGTGAATGCGCAACCGATGACCACCAAGGCTGCTCGTTTCATGTTCGAATTCCTCATGGCAGCGCGCACTGCCTGTGCGCTGAAACTGCAGGCTTCATTCGATCACAATTGCGCCAGGGTAAACAGCTCGACTGTATTCAAGAAATCGCAGCCTTCGGCAGCGCCTGCGAAGGCTGCGCCCCTTTCACGCGTCAGTTCAACAGCGTCGCATCCAGGGTGATCTGGGCGTTCAATACCTTGGAAACCGGACACCCTTCCTTGGCCTTCTTGCTCAGTTCGTCGAATTGCGCCTGGCTGGCGCCGGGGATTTTCGCCTTGAGCACCAGCTTGACCGCCGTGATCGCGAAACCGCCATCGACCTGGTCCAAGGTCACTTCAGCATTGGTGTCGATGCTGTCGGCCTTGAGCCCGGCATCGCCGAGGATCATCGAAAAGGCCATGGAAAAGCAGCCGGCGTGGGCCGCGCCGATCAATTCCTCTGGGTTGGTGCCCTTGCCGCCTTCGAAGCGCGCCTTGAAGCCGTAGGGCGCTTCGCGCAGCACACCGGTTTCCGTGGAGATGGAGCCGATACCGGTTTTCAGGTCACCTTCCCAATGAGCCGATGCTTTCTTGATGATAGCCATGTCTGCCTCCTGAAGATCCGGCGCGAGAGACGCGCCTGGGTGTTTTTTTAACTGTCTGGGTTGTGAGGATAGACCGCCCGGAAAAGTTCACCTTGTCGATTAGCCGACGAATTTAGTAGGAAAATTCTTCGCGGCTATTGAAACTCGGGTATATGCCCACATTGCATGGAACACACCTTTAGAAACGGCAGGCTTTTGCCCTCGGGAAAAGCCCGGAACGCCGTTGGAGATCCCGGCCCATGAAACAGCTGTCCGAAGTGAAATTCTCAACCCTCGACCTGGTGCCTGTCCGCGCCGATGGCAATGCCGCCCAGTCCTTGCGCAACTCGCTGGACCTGGCGCAGCACGTGGAAAAATACGGTTACACCCGCTTCTGGGTGGCCGAACACCACAACATGGACGGTATCGCCAGCTCCGCGACGGCGGTGCTGCTGGGTTATCTGGCGGGGGGGACTTCGACCATTCGTGTCGGCTCCGGCGGTGTCATGTTGCCTAATCACGCGCCGTTGATCATCGCCGAACAGTTCGGCACGCTGGAAAGTCTCTACCCGGGTCGAATCGACCTGGGGTTGGGGCGTGCGCCAGGTTCCGACCAGATGACCGCCCGGGCGCTGCGTCGCGAGCGCTCCGGCAGCGCGGACGATTTCCCCGAAGACGTGGCCGAGCTGATGCGTTATCTGGGCCCACGCACCCCGGACCAACGCATCATCGCCATGCCCGGCACCGGGACCAACGTGCCGGTGTGGCTGCTGGGTTCGAGCCTGTTCAGTGCGCAATTGGCCGGTGAGCGCGGTTTGCCCTACGCGTTCGCCTCCCATTTCGCACCGCGCTACATGCACGAGGCGATTCGTATCTACCGTAACCATTTCAAACCGTCGGCAGTGCTCGACAAGCCTTATGTGATGCTCGGCGTACCGCTGGTGGCGGCGGGCACGGATGAACAGGCCGATTACCTGGCGACGTCGGTGTACCAGCGGATCCTGGCGCTGATGCGCGGCCAGAGCCTGGTGCAGCGTCCGCCGGTCGACACCATGAACGGCCTCTGGTTGCCCCATGAAAAAGAAGCGGTTGGTGATTTCCTGGGACTGGCCATGGTCGGCAGCCCGCAGAAGATTCGCGCCAAGCTCGACGTGTTGATCGAGCAAACCCAGGCCGATGAGCTGATTTTCACCAGCGACCTGTACGAGCATGCCGATCGTTTGCACTCATACGAGTTGCTGGCGCAGGTCATGAAAGGCTGAATGACGCGCATAAAAAAGCCGACGCACTGCGTCGGCTTTGACGTTCGAAAAGAATCACTTTTTATAGACGATTTCTTTCGTACCGCCCTCACAGGTGCCTACGACTTTTCCGTCAGCCGCTGCGCCCTTATCGACGATTTCCAGCGAATAACCTGACACCCCCTTGGCATCCAGCTTCGCCGCGATTTCGCTTTTCAGCTCCTCGCAGGGCTTGCCGGCCGCAAACGCACCACCGGCAAGGCTCAGCAAACCCAGGGCTACCATCAACTTTTTCATCGCTCGCACTCCTTGGTCGGATCAAATAGGGCAGGTATTGGAAAAACAGGATGCGCACACCATAGCGCATCGCCATTCCCTATGGCACTCCGCCAGCGTGCAAGTTCACCGCCCCTCAGCTATTGGCAATCCGGAAGCCGACTTTGATGGTCACTTGGAAGTGCGCTGCCCGGCCGTTTGCGATGTGGCCGCGGGTTTCCGTGACTTCGAACCACTCCAGGTGCTTGAGGCTTTTGCTGGCCTCGGCCAGGGCGTTGTTGATGGCGTCTTCAATGCTGGTGGGAGACGAGCCGACCAGCTCGACTTTTTTGTAAGTGTGATGATCACTCATGAGGTTCTCCTTGGTTGTTTTTAACAGCCTAGCAGCGATTTTTCGTCATACGTGTGTCGCCGTTTGCGCGCTGAAGTTCAGATTTACTGCACTTTCAGAAACGTCCGCAGTCCCAATTCACACACGCCACTCAACCACTGCAGGAGAGAGCCACCATGGCCAGCAATTCGTTACGCAAAGCCTCGTTGCAAAGCATGGAAGCGGAGATCGAGAGTCTGCTCAAGTCGTTGGAAAGCCTGAAGGACGACGCTTCGGACGAGTCGCGTAAGACCCTCAAGTCGCTCAAGGCCAATGCCGAGAACGCCCTGAAACATTCTCGCCATCTGCTCAGCGACGCGTATGAAGAGGTCAAGGTGAAAACCCGTGAAACCGGGATCGCCACACGCGACTACGCGCAGGAACACCCATGGACCACAGCGGGTGTCGCGGTCGGTGCGCTTGGTTTACTGGCGGCTTACTTGCTGTGCAAACGCGGTGACTGAGTCGGTTGGCTCAGCTCATGCCTGAGCCACTGGGCCAATTTTGGTTAGCCACAACGCCAGGCGCGCCGCCGTCTCATCGAAACCCCACGGCGCGACCAGGCGACCGGCGCGCACGTCCTCAGCCACCAGCGGCTCGGGCGCGATCGCCACGCCGAGCCCCGCTACAGCGGCCTCCAGCAAATAATACAAATGCTCGAATCCTTGCCCGAATTTCAATGCCCGGGGATCAAGGCCGTTTTGCTGTGCCCAGGTCGGCCAGGCCTGTGGGCGGGAGGTGGTGTGCAGCAATGATTCGTCCAGCAACGCGCTGGCCGGTGCGGCCTGCAGGCGGGCGAATCCGGCGTAGTTCGGGCTCATCACGGGGCCGATCCGCTCGCTCACCAGTTCATACACCTGCATGTCGGCCGGCCAGGGTGGTTCGGCGAATACCAGCAAGGCGTCCAGTCCCGGTCGCCTGGGGTCCAGGTCGCCCTCGCCAGCAGACAGGTGCAGGCGCAAATCCGGCAGGTCGGCATTGAGCCTGCCCAGGCGGGGAATAAACCAGCGTGCCAGCAAACTTCCCGAGCAGCCCAGGACAAACGGGGCATCGGCCGTGCTTTGGGTCAGCTCTGCACAAACACCACGCAGTCGCTCGAACGCATCGGCGCTGACATCCCGCAGGCGCAGGCCGGCATCTGTGAGTTTCAAGCCGCGTCCATCCTTGACGAACAGGCTGACACCTAAATGCTCTTCCAGTACCTTCAGCTGTCGACTTACAGCGCCATGGGTGACGTGCAGCTGTTCGGCCGCCTGGCTTACGCTGTTCAGGCGGGCGGTGGCCTCGAAGGCGCGCAAGGCGTTGAGGGGGGGAAGGTCGTTGCTCATGTGATCTGTGAGTTTTTCTGACAGGTTGTGGCGATCTTATCGGTTTTCAGTCGGGGATGTCAGGGGTAGAGTGAACCTCATTGTCTTTCAACGCATTTGCTTGGAGCGCCCGATGACCCAGTCCACGACCCCTTTCAACCTGCGCAGCGGTCCCGATGCCAACGGCCTGTTCGGTGCGTTCGGTGGCCGCTATGTGGCCGAAACCCTGATGCCGCTGATCCTCGATCTGGCCCGCGAATACGAAGTGGCGAAGGAAGATCCGGCGTTCCTCGAAGAATTGGCCTACTTCCAGCGCGATTACGTCGGTCGTCCGAGTCCGCTCTACTTCGCCGAGCGCCTGACCGAATACTGCGGCGGCGCCAAGATCTATCTCAAGCGTGAAGAGCTGAACCACACCGGCGCGCACAAGATCAACAACTGCATCGGCCAGATCCTGCTGGCGCGGCGCATGGGCAAGAAACGCATCATCGCCGAGACCGGCGCCGGCATGCACGGTGTGGCCACCGCCACCGTAGCCGCGCGTTTTGGCCTCGATTGCGTGATCTACATGGGTACCACCGACATCGAGCGCCAGCAGGCCAACGTGTTCCGCATGAAGCTGCTGGGCGCTGAAGTGATCCCGGTGGTCGCTGGCACCGGTACCCTGAAGGATGCAATGAACGAGGCCCTGCGTGACTGGGTCACCAACGTTGATAGCACGTTCTACCTGATCGGTACGGTGGCTGGCCCGCATCCGTATCCGGCGATGGTGCGTGACTTCCAGGCCGTGATCGGCAAGGAAACCCGCGAGCAGTTGCAAGCCCAGGAAGGTCGCCTGCCGGACAGCCTGGTGGCGTGCATCGGCGGCGGCTCCAACGCCATGGGCCTGTTCCACCCGTTCCTGGACGACAAGAGTGTCGAGATCATCGGCGTCGAAGCCGCCGGTTATGGCATCGAGACCGGTAAGCATGCGGCGAGCCTGAACGGCGGCGTCCCCGGTGTACTGCACGGCAACCGCACCTTCCTGTTGCAGGACGACGACGGTCAGATCATCGACGCCCATTCGATTTCCGCAGGTCTCGACTACCCCGGTATCGGTCCGGAACACGCCTGGTTGCACGACATTGGCCGCGTCCAGTACACCTCGGTGACTGACGCCGAAGCCCTGGAAGCCTTTCACAAATGCTGCCGACTGGAAGGGATCATTCCTGCATTGGAAAGCGCCCATGCCCTGGCGGAAGTGTTCAAACGCGCACCCAACCTGCCGAAAGATCACCTGATGGTGGTCAACCTGTCCGGCCGTGGCGACAAAGACATGCAAACCGTGATGCACCACATGGAACAGTCCCAGCAGGAGAAACACTGATGAGCCGCCTGCAAACCCGTTTTGCCGAACTCAAGGAACAGAACCGCGCCGCCCTGGTGACTTTCGTCACGGCTGGCGACCCGAACTACGACACCTCGCTGGCGATCCTCAAGGGCCTGCCGGCGGCCGGTGCCGACGTGATCGAGTTGGGTATGCCGTTCACCGACCCGATGGCCGATGGCCCGGCGATCCAGTTGGCAAACATCCGCGCCCTGGGGGCCCAGCAGAACCTGGCGAAAACCCTGCAGATGGTTCGTGAGTTCCGCAAAGACAACAGCCAGACACCGCTGGTGCTGATGGGGTACTTCAACCCGATCCACCGTTATGGCGTGCAGCGTTTCATTGGCGAGGCGCTGGAATCTGGCGTGGATGGCCTGATCGTTGTGGACATGCCGCCCGAGCACAACAGCGAACTGTGCGAACCGGCCCAGGCAGCTGGCCTGGACTTCATCCGCTTGACCACGCCAACCACCGACGACGTGCGTTTGCCGACGGTGCTCAACGGCAGTTCGGGCTTTGTATATTACGTGTCGGTGGCGGGTGTGACCGGTGCCGGTGCCGCGACGCTGGAGCACGTGGAAGAAGCTGTGGCGCGGCTGCGTCGCCACACCGATTTGCCGATCAGCATTGGTTTCGGTATTCGTACGCCGGAGCAGGCGGCGGCCATCGCACGATTGGCTGATGGGGTGGTGGTGGGCTCGGCGCTGATCGACCATATCGCCAGTGCCGATACGTCGGAGCAGGCGATTGATGGCGTGTTGAGCTTGTGTGCCGCCCTGGCTGATGGTGTGCGCAAGGCGCGTCTAGGCTGATTTTGATTCGACTCGCAGGCACAAAAAAGGGTTCAGAACTTAGTTCTGAACCCTTTTTTATTGCGCATGAAATGCTTGGCGGGGATGTCTGAGGCCTGGCTTTTGTGGCGAGGGGATTTATCCCCGCTGGGGCGCGAAGCGGCCCTGAAATCCGCCGCCTCGGTGTGCCAGACAGATTGAGTCGGCTGCTTTGGGACTGCTTCGCAGTCCAGCGGGGATAAATCCCCTCGCCACAAGAAGCAGGGTCCGCCCGGCCTTCACCAAGCCTCAGTACGTCACCTGATACCCGCGACTGCTCAAGCAACTGCCCTGGGCCTGGCGATAGGTCTGTACCACTTCCGGTGCCGGAGGGTAGGTGTAGTTGCGCGGGTCGAAACCGCTCTGCTGCACGGCCCAGCGATAGCAGTCGTAGCCATCCTGATTGACCTGCTCAGGCGACTGGCCGTTGGCCGGATAGGCCACCACGTCAAAGCTGTTGCCCTGGGGTTGAGGTTGCGGGTTGGCCACGGGCGGCTCGACCACAACGTAATTCTGAGTATTGGCTTCGTAGATGTAATAGGCGCCGGCGGCGAGAAAGAACAGTGAACTGCCGATCCACACTTCCCTGGCGTAATCGGGCAGGTAACGGGTACGGATGCCCCGCGGCGGCGCGACCACGACATAACGCGGCCCTTGCGGGCGATACCAGTAGCCACCCGAATAGAAATAATCCTGGCCGCGATAGGGCACGCGGTAGTTGCGATCCGGGAAACGGTCGATCACATAACCCGGGCGGTATTGCGGCCCCGGGCCCCAGCCGTTGCCATGGCCGTCCGGCCGACCAGGCCAATGCTGTTCGGGACGGTTGTCATGACTTGGGCGTGGCCCGCCGCTCGGATAACCATCGCTGCGACGAGGAATGTCGCGGTAATACCCCGGTTGCGGTTCCCGAGTCTGGGTCACGCTGTCGGGCCGGCCCTGGATCGGCAGGTTGTTACCGGGTTGTGGCTGCGGCGGGCGACCGTGGGCGTTAGGGTCCTGCGCAGGACGATCGTAATGCTGTGCGCCTGGATTCTGCGGCTTGACCTCGAACTGACGACTGTTGTCGCCGCGAATGATTTCGTTGCTCTGCGGCCGCGGCTGGCCCGAATAACCCTGGCCGTTGCCGCCGCGCCCGTCCTGCCCGCGACCGCCGTCCGGACCGCCACGGTTTTGCTGATCGTCGGCCATTCCCTGCGCACTGACACTTGCCCACAACAGACCAACACCTGCCAAACGCCAGATGCGCGACTTCATGAAATTCCTCACAACGGTTCAGGGCCTGATAATAAGACTGGAAAAGCCCAGGCCGGTTCTGCGACAGATTATCAGCCACGGGGTTTATTTCGCAGGCATTAAAAAAGGGAGACCCGTCGGCCTCCCCTTGAGAATTTCGTCCGTGCGCGACGCTTATGACGTCGGCTCACCTCACGCCGTCTTCTGGACAGTGTGCAGCTCGGGGGCCTGCCAGTACCGGTGGGTACTGCGGCCGCAGCCGGCCTGATTGGGCGGGCTGCACTGGACTGTTTGTCCGAGCAGTGATCTTGGTGGTAAGCATAGGCCTTGGGTGCCGACAGATGATTGCGAAGATTGCGGAAATAAACATCACTTGCGCAATTTTTAACCCTAGATAGATAATCTTCCGCAATTATCAAGATAAAGGCCCGACCGATGAGCAAACTTGACCGTTACGACCTGAGTATTCTGGCGGAATTGCAGCGCGACGCGCGCATCTCCAACCAGGAACTGGCCGAACGCATCGGCCTGTCGCCCTCCCCCTGCTCGCGACGGGTCAAGCAGTTGGAAGATGATGGCTACATCACCCGCCAGGTCGCCCTGCTCGACCGCAAGCTGCTGGGCCTGAGCCTGACGGCCTACGTGCTGATCGGCATGGACCGCCACACCCCCGAGCGTTTCGAGAACTTCGAAGCTGCCATCCGCAACCTGCCGCAAGTGCTGGAGTGCAGCCTGGTCACCGGCATGGACGCGGACTACCAGCTCAAGGTCGTGGTGCCGGACATGGACCATTACCAGAAACTGCTGCTGGGGCACCTGACTCGTATTGATGGCGTTACCAGCGTGCGTTCGAGTTTTGTGCTGAACCAGGTGCTTAACAGCACCGAACTGCCGTTGACTCATCTGCGCAGCTGACCGCTTTTGTGGCATTGATCGTTCCCACGCTCTGCGTGGGAACGCCTCTCCGGACGCTCTGCGTTCGGCTCTTGGAGGGGACGCAGAGCGTCCCGGGCTGCATTCCCACGCAGAGCGTGGGAACGATCAACAGTGAACTTGAGGCGATGAATAGCTGCGACACACCGCCGCAGGCCAATCCCGTGCCCGCCCCCCATGCCTTATACTCGCCGCGCCTTTTCAACCCCGTCCACGCCGGAGTGTCCTGATGGATCCTGCTGTTTTCGAAGAGTGGATGATGACCGGCCTGGTCAGCATCCTGATCATTTTCATGGGTTTCATCGTCTGGGACCTGGCGAAGAAGTCCAAGGCCGGGCGCTTCGGCTCGTTCATCCTGTTTTTTGTGCTGGGCCTCGGCGTGGCGGCGTTCGTTATCAAGAGCGTGGTGATCGGCCTGATCGAGTCCGGGGCGTTATAAGCGCGCTGGCACTTCCTTCCACTGGCCCTGATCGAGCCCTTCGATCGTCCAGTCGCCGATCCTGACCCGCACCAGGCGCAATGTCGGCAAACCCACGGCGGCCGTCATGCGTCGTACCTGGCGATTGCGCCCCTCGCGTATCACCAGCTCCACCCAGCTCGTGGGCACGCTTTTACGAAAACGTACCGGCGGGTTGCGCGGCCACAGTTGCGGCTCATCCAATGAGCGCGCCTCGGCCGGCAGGGTCATGCCGTCGTTCAACTCCACCCCATCGCGCAATCGCTGCAACTGTTCGGCACTCGGCTCGCCCTCCACCTGCACCCAATAGGTCTTGGCGAGCTTGTGCTTGGGGTCGGCGATACGCGCCTGCAACTGCCCATCGTTGGTCAGCAACAGCAAGCCTTCGCTGTCGCGATCCAGCCGTCCGGCCGGGTAGATGCCCGGTACATCGATAAAATCCTTGAGCGTCGCCCGCCCCTCACCGTCGCTGAATTGCGTCAGCACATCGAAAGGTTTGTTGAACAGAATCAGCTTCGACTCGGCCGGCGGGGCCTTGGCCACGCGGCGCGGGGCGGAGGCTGGAAGCTTCGCGCCAGGGCGACGGGAAGCAGGGCGTGGAGGACGGGGCATGGCGAATACAACATCTAACGGTCAGGGCCGACCATGCTAGTGGCCCGACCGTTAAATAACCACCATCCCCTTCAACGGGGCATCAGCGGAACGGCGGCTCGTCGAAGCTGCGCAGCTTGCGCGAATGCAACGAGTTGAGTTCGGTGCGCAACAGGTCCAACGCCTCGATGCCGATCTTCAGGTGCTGGTTGACCGCGCGCTCATAGAACGCGTTGGCCGAGCCCGGCAGCTTGATCTCGCTGTGCAACGGTTTGTCCGAGACGCAGAGCAAGGTGCCGTAAGGCACCCGCAGGCGATAACCCTGGGCAGCGATAGTGCCGCTTTCCATGTCCACCGCCACCGCGCGGGACAGATTGATCAGCGGGCGCTCCTGGGCCCAGCGCAGCTCCCAGTTGCGATCGTCGTAAGTCAACACGGTGCCGGTGCGCAGGCGTTTTTTCAGCTCATCGCCCTTTTCGCCAGTGATGTTCGCCGCGGCCTGTTGAAGCGCCATCTGCACTTCGGCCAGGGCCGGAATCGGAATGTTCGGCGGCACCACCCGGTCGAGAATGCCATCGCGGCGCATGTAGGCGTGGGCCAGCACGTAGTCGCCAATGGTCTGGGACTGCCGCAGCCCGCCGCAGTGGCCGATCATCAGCCAGCAATGCGGGCGCAGCACGGCCAGGTGGTCGGTGATGTTCTTGGCGTTGGACGGGCCGACACCGATGTTCACCAGGGTCACGCCATGGCCATCATTGGTCTGCAGGTGATAGGCCGGCATCTGGTAGCGGTGCCAGACCACGCCGGCGGCGATGGCCGACGCTTCGCCGTGCTCCATGTCCTTGTCGATGATCACGTTGCCCGGCAGGACCATGCGCACAAAGCGCGGGTCGCTGCGCAGTTGCTCCAGACCGTGGACGATGAACTGGTCGACATAGCGGTGGTAGTTGGTCAGCAGGATCCACGGCTGCACATGACGCCAGTCGCTGCCGGTGTAATGCACCAGCCGGCGCAAGGAAAAATCCACCCGCGCGGCGTCGAACAGCGCCAAGGGCAGCGGGTCGGTGTTTTCCCAGTCATAGAGGCCGTCGGCGATGCCATCGGTGGCGGCCGACAGGTCGGTGCTGGGGAAAACCCGTGCCAGCACGGCGGCGGTCACGCCGGAGCCGGCCAGTTCGTCGCCCTGCTCCACCACGTACGGGTACGGAATGTTCTGCTCGCTGACGCCCACTTCCACGGTGACGGTAAAGTCGTGCATCAGCGGGACCAGCTGTTCCAGCAGGTATTTACGGAAGGCGGCGGGATGGGTGACGGTGACGCTATAGGTGCCGGGCAACTGGACCTTGGCATAGGCTCGCGTGGTTTGCGGGACTTCGCCGTGGCAGTGATAGGTCAGGCGCAAGGCCGGATAGCGAAACAACGCACGTTGCTCGGCATCCGGCTCGACGCGGTCCTTGAGATAACGCATCAGCGCCTGGTTCAGCGCGGTGGTCGCACGCTCGTGCAGGGCCGCCAGACGATCCACGGCTTGTTCGGCGGTTTGAACGACAATAAACGCTTCGGTCACGATCAGCTTCCTGTGTTCTGACTTGCAGGCCTTCATCTTGCCTGCATCGCCGCCCGACGGGAACAGTGGCGTAGTGGACTCGATCCCACCCTTGATCTCAGTAGCCCCAGAATTGCCACCACAGTTCCCCTGTGGGAGCGAGCCTGCTCGCGATAGCGGTGTATCAAACAACACAGATGCTGGATGGGCCGACGCCATCGCGAGCAGGCTCGCTCCCACAAGGTTCGATGGCGTACTTAGATGTTGCGTACGACTCAGGTCCACTGTGGGAGCGGGCTTGCTCGCGAAAGCGGTGTGTCAGACAACAAAGATGCTGAATGTGGTGAAGCTTTCGCGAGCAAGCCCGCTCCCACAGGGTTATGCGCCGACCTGAGCCCTCTTAAAAGCCGTGCGGGGTGGAGCGCGTCACGATCGCCTCGACATTCAAGCCCCGAGGCAAGGCACCGTACACCCGGCCGGCCGAACCCAGGCGACTGGCAATGAAGGCATCGCTGACATCGCTGTTCCCCGCCTCGAGCAACAGCTTGGCTTGCAGGCCGACGGCGATGTCTTCGGTCAATTGCCGGGCGCGGTACTGGATGTCGTCGGTGTCCTTGAACGCTGCGTGCAATTGCTGGATGTGGCCGGCCAGGCGCTTGTCGCCGTGGCCGTCGCCCAATTCGCTGAACAAGACCTCCAGCACGCCGGGCTCCTTGGACAAGGCGCGCAGCACATCCAGGCATTGCACGTTGCCGGAGCCTTCCCACGTCGAGTTGACCGGCGCTTCGCGGTACAGCCGCGGCAGGATGCTGTCTTCGACGTAGCCGGCACCGCCCATGCATTCGGCGGCTTCGTTGATCATCGCGGGGGCGCGCTTGCAGATCCAGTACTTGCCCACCGCCGTCACCAGCCGGGCGAACTTGGCCTCATGCTCGTCATTCAAGTGATCCAGCGCCCGGCCCATGCGCAGGCTCAAGGCCAATGCGGACTCACTTTCCAGCGCCAGGTCAGCCAGGACGTTTTGCATCAGCGGCTGTTCACTCAACAGCTTGCCACCGACCTTGCGGTGCGCGCAGTGATGACTGGCCTGGGTCAGCGCCTGGCGCATCAGGGCGCTGGAGCCGACCATGCAATCGAAACGGGTCATGGCGACCATCTCGATGATCGTCGGTACCCCCCGCCCTTCTTCACCGACCATCCAGGCCAGTGCGCCACGGAACTCGACTTCGCTGGAGGCGTTGGAACAGTTGCCCAGCTTGTTCTTCAGCCGCTGGATGTAGAACTGATTGCGGGTGTCGTCGGGGCGATGGCGCGGCAGCAGGAAACAGGTCAGGCCTTTGTCGGTCTGGGCCAAAGTGAGGAAGGCATCGCACATCGGCGCCGAACAGAACCATTTGTGGCCCACCAGTTCATAGGCCTGGCCCGGGCCGCTGGCGCCCACCGGATAGGCCTTGGTGGTGTTGGCCCGCACATCGGTGCCGCCCTGTTTTTCGGTCATTGCCATGCCCAGGGTCACCCCGGCCTTGTGGGCCATGCCGACGTTGCGTGGGTCGTACTCGGTGGCCAGCACCTTGGGCAGCCAGCGCTCGGCCAGGTCCGGCTGCAAGCGCAGCGCCGGTACGCTGGCGAAGGTCATGGTCAGCGGGCAGCCGGTGCCGGCTTCGGCCTGGCTGTGCAAATAGGTCATCGAGGCACGGGCGACATGCGCGCCGGGTTGCGGATGCGCCCAGGGCAAACTGGGCAGGCCGTGCTCGACGGCGGTGCGCATCAACTGGTGATAAGCCGGATGGAACTCCACCAGGTCGATGCGATGGCCGTAACGGTCATGGCTGGAGAACACCGGTTTGTTCTGGTTGGCCAGGAAGCCCGCTTCCATCAACGGCCCGCCGGCCAGCGCCCCATACGCATCGATCCGCGCCTGTGCCCAGCCCGCCCCAAAGCGCTGCGACCACTGCTGCAGCGGCAGGTCGATGCGGTACAGGTTGGCGCCATCCAGGGACGGCGGTTGGTTGGTGACGTCGTGGGTTTCAGCGAACTGGTGCAGGTTCATGACAGGGCTCCTCGATCGGCCAGGGATTCAGTTAAGCACCGCCTCCAGGCCGAACAAAGTGTCATATACGCCTAAATATCGGCGCTTTCACCCTGCCTCGGGCAAAGCACACGGCGCTGGAGCATCGCCTGCAGTGCCTCGAATTTCACGGGTTTGTTCAGGTAATCGATCTGCGCGCCCGAGGGACAGCACTCGCGCCCCACGTTCGGGCTGACCACCAGCACCGGTAACTCCTCGCATCCGGACAAGGTGTGGATCTGGCAGCAGAGCGACACACCGTCCAGCGGCGACTGGCAATCGAGCAGCACCGCATCAAAGCGCTCGCCGTGCAGCAGATCCAGCGCGGCGCGGCCACTGTCGGCGGTGCGCACCCGATAACCGAGCTTGAGCAACATGCCGCGCATGACCAACTGATCGATGCTGCTGTCATCGGCCAGTAGCACCGTGCAATCCTGCGGCAGGCGCGAACCCTGGCGGCCACCGAAGGAAAACGGTGTCGGGACCGCCGCTGGCAAGGCCACGTCGAATTCCACGTCCAACTGAAAACGGCTGCCGCGACCGGACTCGGAGCTGTGGGTCAGGCGCCCGCCCAGCAGTTCCACCAATTGCCGACAGATGGCCAGGCCCACGCCGAGGCCGCCGTATTCGCGGGTCATCGAGCCGTCGAGCTGGAAGAAGCGCTGGTACAAGGTCGCCTCTGCCAGATCGGTAAAGCCGATGCCGGTGTCAATCACGGCAAAGGACAGCACCAGCCGGTCGTGCTGCGTCGGCCTGCCACTGACGCGCAGCGCCAGGCCGCCAACCCGAGTGAACTTGATGGCGTTGTCCAGCAGGCATTCCAGGCACTGGGCCAGTTTGCCGCTGTCACCGACCAACCGGTCCGCCAGGCCCGGGGCCACGTCGACCTTGAAGTCCAAGCCCTTGGTCGCGGCATTGGCACCGAACTGCACCTGCAGCGCATTGACCACCCCGCGCAGGCTGAACGGCGCCGGATAGACCTTGAGCTTGCCGGCCTGCAACTCAGTCAGGGTGAGGATGCCGTTGACCATTCGCATCATGTCCCGCGCCGAACCGGCAGCGGTTTGTTGATACAGGGTCATCTCCTCGTCCATCTCGACGGTTCCCATCAACTCCAGAGAACCGATCACGCCATTCATCGGCGTGCGCAGCTCATGGGTCAGGGTAGCGAGGAACTCATCCTTGAGCTTGTTGCTGTGGGCCAATTGCTGGTTGAGCACTTCGAGTTTCTGCCCGGCATCCAACAGGGTCTGGGCCTGCTGTTCGCGCATGGCATTGATGCGATCGGCCAGGGCCAGGGACAACAGCGCCACTTCGATGGCCGAGCCGATCTGGCTGGCGTACATGGTCAGGAAGACGTTCGGCAGGTAACCCAGCACCATCAAGGTATTGATGATGCCCCCCAGCAGAAACGCCGACCAGGCAATGATGAAGTAACGCGCCACCCGCAGGCCACGCCACCAGGCAAACAGCCCGGCGGCAAAGATCGCCACCGTGAACACCAGTGCCAACGCCGTCGCCAGGCGCAGCGCCAAGGCATAGCTGGTCATCAGTGACAGGCCGACCACCACCGCGCTGTAGCCGATCAGCGCCAGCAGCATGCGGTCCAGCCAACGGCCCTGCCGGGCGGTTTGCAGGAAGCTGCGGGCGAACTGGCTGCCAAACAGGCCCGCGCAGCCAATGAAGAACGGCGTCGCGGCGTTGGCCCACCAGGGGGTATCCGGCCAGAAGTACTCCACGGCGGCGCCGTTGACCGACAACTGATACAGGCCGAACGAAGCAATGTAGAAGATGTAATAGAGGTAGCTGGTATCGCGCACGCTCAGATAGATGAACAGGTTGTAGACCAGCATCCCCAGCAGCACGCCGTAGATGATCCCCAGCACATACAAACGCACTGGCTGTTGCTCGAGGTACGCGGTGCTCGACCACAGCGTCAGCGGCGCCTGGATCGAACCCTGGCTTTGCAGGCGCAGGTAGAGGGTCTGCCGCTGTTCGGGTTTGAAAGCCAGGCTGAACAGGTAGTTGTTCTGGTGGATCTCGCGGCTGGTGAACGGCAACGCATCACCGGTCTGGCGAACCAGGCGATAGGCCCCCGCCGCATCGGGCAGGTACAAGTCGAGGTGATCCAGCGGCGGGTACGCCAGTTCCAGCAGCCAGGTGCGCTGGGCGTCCGGATTGCCGGGGCGATAGTGCAGATCGATTTTCAACCAGAACGCTGATCGCGAGTAACCGGCATTCAGCGTGGCTTTGTCGTGGGGTTTGAAAGCACCGGCAGCAGCCTGGGCCTGGACCTCATCAATGGTGGCCGTGCCGCCCGCATCTTCGAACACTTGCAGGGCATGGCCCAAGGGCAGGCTTTGAGTGAATTCATCGAATTCCAGGGCACTTGCCAGAGGGGACAAGCACAGCAGCAACATCAGCAAATAGCGCATTTAAGCCCCAGCGTGGACTGTCCGGTTGAGTCAGGAAGCCCCCCATTCCCTGAGTAGACGTAAAACCGGCATTACCTGTTATGAGTTGGATCCATCTCTAGCATAGCCGCTGATGGCCAATTTGCACCATTGAAATCTTTCCTACAGAAGGCTCTAGAACGGGCGTTTCAGAGCAAAGGCTTGAGATAGAGCTGTTGCCTTGGTCAGGTCGTAATTTCGTAGGCGCCGAGTTCTATTGTGGCGAGGGGATTTAGCGAAGCGTCGCACCGCCCCGCTGGGCTGCGAAGCAGCCCCAATAAGTGTCACCTCGGTATATCAGATAGTTTGAATGGGGGCGCTTCGCACCCCAGCGGGGATAAATCCCCTCGCCACAGATGACTTCCATCATCACAGGTACACGCCGACCAGAAGGGTTTGGTGGTAAGCTCGCGCACCATGAATATCTACAGCTCTCGCCCCGTTGTCCTCTGTCTCTCCGGCCACGACCCCAGTGGTGGCGCCGGTTTGCAGGCAGATATCGAAGCCCTGCTTGCCCAGGGTTGTCATGCCGCCCCTGCCGTTACCGCGTTGACCGTGCAAGACACCGTCAACGTCAGCGATTTCCGCGTGCTCGACCGCGAGTGGGTGCTGGCGCAAGCCAATGCCGTGCTCAACGACGCCCAGGTGGCAGCGGTCAAGCTGGGGATGCTTGGCTCACTGGAAATGGTCGACACGGTGGTCGAACTGCTCCAGGCGCACCCGCACCTGCCCATGGTCTGCGACCCGGTGCTGCGCGCCGGCGGTGGTGGGCGCCTGGGCAAGGATGAGGTCGGCTACGCCATGCGCGAACGCCTGCTGCCCCTGGCAATCATCGCCACCCCCAACCTGCCGGAAGCGCGCATCCTCGCCGAACTGCCCGAGGGCAGCGCCGACGAGTGCGCGGAAAAACTGCTGCCCTTCGTCAAACACCTGTTGATCACCGGTGGTCACGGCGACGAACATCAAGTCCATAATCGCCTGTACAGCCGCGATGGCCGCCGCGAAACCTTTACCTGCCAGCGCCTACCCGGCAGTTACCACGGTTCCGGCTGCACCCTGGCCAGCGCCCTGGCCGGTCGGCTGGCCCAGGGCGAACAGCTCGCCAGCGCCGTCAAGACGGCGCTGGATTACACCTGGCGCACCTTGCGCGATGCCGAACAACTGGGCAAAGGCCAGTTCGTGCCGCGTCGCCTGCCGCTGGATTTCTGCTCGTAGCACTGGAGGCCTGTGGAATGAAATTACGTGGCCTTTACGCCATCACCGATAGCCAATTGCTGGCCGGCAAGTTCCTCGCTTATGTAGAAGCGGCGCTGGAAGGTGGCGTCACCCTGCTGCAATACCGCGACAAAAGCAGCGACGAGGCCCGCCGCCTGCGGGAAGCCGAAGCACTGCGCAACCTGTGCGAGCGCTACAAGACCCAGTTGATCATCAACGACGACGCTGAGCTGGCCGCACGCCTGGGCGTCGGTGTGCACCTGGGCCAGACCGATGGCCCGTTGGCGCCAGTACGGGCACTGCTCGGGCACAAGGCGATCGTCGGCGCCACCTGCCACGCCAGCCTGGCACTGGCCGAACAGGCCGCCAGCGAAGGTGCCACTTATGTCGCGTTCGGGCGTTTCTTCAATTCCAACACCAAGCCCGGCGCCCCCAGCGCAAACCTTGAACTGCTCGAACAGGCGCACCTCAAACTGCATATCCCGGTGTGCGCCATTGGCGGCATCACCCTGGACAACGCCGCCCCGCTGGTGGCCCACGGGGTCGACCTGCTGGCGGTGGTCCACGGCCTGTTCGGCGCCGACAGCACCACTGAAGTGACGCGCCGCGCCCGCGCCTTCAACGAGCTGCTGCTGATCAAATAGTCTATTTTTCCGTTTTCGAGAGCCCAACCATGTCCCGTTCCGAAACCCTGTTTGCCAATGCCCAGAAACACATCCCCGGCGGCGTGAACTCGCCCGTTCGTGCGTTCAAGAGCGTCGGCGGCACCCCGCTGTTCTTCAAGCACGCCGAAGGCGCGTACGTCACCGACGAAGACGACAAGCGCTATGTGGATTACGTCGGCTCCTGGGGCCCGATGATCCTGGGCCACAGCCATCCGGACGTGCTGGATGCGGTGCGCAAGCAACTGGTACACGGCCTGTCCTACGGCGCTCCGACCGCGATGGAAACCGAGATGGCCGACCTGGTCTGCTCGATCGTGCCGTCGATGGAGATGGTACGCATGGTCAGCTCCGGCACCGAAGCGACCATGAGCGCGATCCGCCTGGCGCGGGGTTTTACCGGCCGCGACAGCATCATCAAGTTCGAAGGCTGCTACCACGGCCATTCCGACAGCCTGCTGGTCAAGGCCGGTTCCGGCGCACTGACCCAGGGCGTGCCGAGCTCGGCCGGCGTACCGGCAGCGTTCGCCAAACACACCCTGACCCTGCCGTTCAACGACCTCGAAGCCGTCGAGAAGATGCTCGGCGAAGTCAGCCAGGAAGTGGCGTGCATCATCGTCGAGCCAGTGGCCGGCAACATGAACTGCGTACCGCCGGCACCGGGCTTCCTCGAAGGCCTGCGCAGCCTGTGCGACCAGCACGGCGTGGTGTTGATTTTCGACGAAGTGATGACCGGTTTCCGCGTGGCCCTCGGTGGCGCCCAGGCCCATTACGGCGTCACGCCGGACCTGAGCACCTTCGGCAAGATCATCGGTGGCGGCATGCCGGTGGGCTGCTTCGGCGGCAAGCGCAAGATCATGGAATGCATCGCGCCGCTGGGCCCGGTCTACCAGGCCGGCACGCTGTCGGGCAACCCACTGGCCATGGCCGCCGGCCTGACCACCCTGCGCCTGATCAGCCGCCCGGGTTTCCACGCCGAACTGACCGACTACACCACCCGCCTGCTCGACGGCCTGCAGGTTCGTGCTGACGCGGCAGGCATTCCGTTCGTGACCACCCAGGCCGGCGGCATGTTCGGCCTGTACTTCAGTGGCGCCGATGACATCGTCACCTTCGAAGACGTGATGGCCAGCGACGTCGACCGCTTCAAGCGTTTCTTCCACCTGATGCTCGACGGCGGCGTGTACCTGGCGCCGAGCGCATTCGAAGCCGGCTTCACGTCCATCGCCCATGGCGAGACCGAGCTGAAGATCACCCTCGATGCGGCCGAACGGGCCTTTGCTGCGCTGAAGTAAGCCTGTGGATAACTGACGTCGGCTGAAGCTGGCGTCAGTGATTGCCGACAACCTTCCCGCCCTTTTCCTACGTATTTATGCCCCAAGCAGCTGTTAGCATTCCCTCGCAGCAGAAAAACGAGTAAAGACTTTGTAAGGATGGCCCTGCTTATTTCATAATGCGCGCTTATTGGATCCCCCGGAGGGTCCGCGCGCCCCTCAGAGGTAAGTCGATTCCCATGAACCGCACCGGCCGCACCCTTGCCTTGGGCTGCCTGTTGCTCCTTCAGCCCCTGCTGGCGAATGCACAGGCAGGCGGCAACTCGTTGTTGATCCCGGCGCTGGGCCGTTGCACGCTCAATACCCAGCCGCAAGATCTCGCACCGGCACTCGACGCCTGTCAAAAAGCGGCGGACGCAGGTGATGCACAAGCGCAATACGAGTTGGGCGAGTTCTACTACGAAGGCAAGGCTGCGCCGCGCGACCTCAAAAAAGCCCTCGACTACTTCGAAAAAGCCTCGCTGCAAGGCCATGCCCAGGCGCAATTCAAGCTCGGTGGCATGTTCTTCCATGGCGAAGGCGTACCAGCCAACAACGTCCAGGCCTACATCGTCCTGAAGATGGCCGCGGTCAATGGCGCCGAAGAAGCCCTGGACACCGCCGACGAAGTCGCCGAGCAAATGCCCCGCGACGAGCTGGAAGTGGCGACCCAGGTGCTGGGGCAGATCTTTCGCAAATACCTGATGGAATTGCAGAACGCCGATGGGCGTACGCCCTTCTCACCATTGCCTTGAATCCACCGCAGACCCTTGTGGCGAGGGGATTTATCCCCGCTGGGCTGCGAAGCGGCCCCAAAGCAGTCAACTCAATCAATCTCTAATACCGAGGTGTCAGGTTTTAGGGCCGCTTCGCGCCCCAGCGGGGATAAATCCCCTCGCCACAAAGGCCGCGCTCGGCTCCTTTTCTCTTAACTGACTGACAACTACTTCTCAGGCATCGGCATCGGGAACGGCATCACATTGCCGACCGCGCCGCGGGCTTCGCTGATTTTCGGGGTGCCCAGGCGTTCGACTTCGTCGATGCGCACGATCGAATGCATCGGCACGAAGCTGCGCACCACACCTTCGAACTGCGCCTTGAGCTTTTCCTCGCTCGGGTCGACGACCACCTGCGTGCGCTCGCCAAAGACGAATTCTTCCACTTCCAGGAAACCCCACAGATCACTTTGATAGATCTGCTTGGCGTACATTTCGAACACCTGGCCCTGGTTGAGGAAAATCACCTTGTAGATTGGAGCTTCACGTTTGGTCATGGCTGGCGAAACACATCGGCGGGTAAAAATGAGGGCGCGAACTATAGCATAGCCACTGCTCGCGCAGCGGTAGGAACCCAGGGACTTGTTCCCTATAATGCGCGGTTCTTTGAATCACGTGATGATCCCGTCCATGGCCAAGAAGCTTTACATCGAAACCCACGGTTGCCAGATGAACGAGTACGACAGCTCGCGCATGGTCGATCTGCTGGGTGAACACCAGGCCCTGGAAGTCACCGCCCGCGCTGAAGACGCGGACGTGATCCTGCTCAACACCTGCTCGATTCGCGAACGCGCCCAGGACCGGGTGTATTCCCAGCTCGGCCGCTGGCGCGAACTGAAGCTGGCCAACCCGGAGATGGTCATCGCCGTGGGCGGTTGCGTGGCCAGCCAGGAAGGCGCCGCCATTCGTGATCGCGCACCCTACGTGGACGTGGTCTTCGGCCCGCAGACCTTGCACCGCCTGCCGGAGATGATCGACGCCGCGCGCAGCACCAAGCTGCCGCAAGTGGACGTCTCGTTCCCGGAAATCGAAAAATTCGACCACCTGCCCGAACCGCGCATCGACGGCCCAAGTGCCTACGTGTCGGTGATGGAAGGTTGCAGCAAGTACTGCACGTTCTGCGTGGTGCCCTACACCCGCGGCGAAGAAGTCAGCCGGCCGTTCGACGACGTGATCGCCGAGATCATCCACCTGGCGGAACACGGCGTGCGCGAAGTGACCCTGCTGGGGCAGAACGTCAACGGCTATCGCGGCCTGACCCATGACGGCCGCCTGGCGGACCTCGCCGAACTGATCCGCGTCGTGGCGGCAGTCGATGGCATCGACCGCATCCGCTACACCACGTCTCACCCGCTGGAGTTCTCCGACAGCCTGATCCAGGCCCACGCCGACGTCCCCGAACTGGTCAAGCACCTGCACCTGCCGGTGCAATCGGGCTCCGACCGGATCCTTGCGGCCATGAAACGCAACCACACGGCGCTGGAGTACAAATCCAAGCTGCGCAAGTTGCGCGCGGCAGTGCCGGGGATCTGCATCAGCTCGGACTTTATCGTCGGTTTCCCTGGCGAAACCGAGAAAGACTTCCAGCAGACCATGAAGCTGATCGAAGACGTGGGCTTCGACTTCTCCTATTCCTTCGTCTATAGCCAGCGTCCTGGCACTCCGGCGGCTGATCTCGCGGACGACACGCCCGAAGAACTGAAAAAGGAACGGCTCAACGCCTTGCAACATCGCCTCAACCAGCAAGGTTTCGAGATCAGCCGACAAATGGTCGGTTCCGTCCAGCGGATTCTGGTGACCGATTACTCGAAAAAGGACCCGGGCGAGTTGCAAGGGCGGACCGAAAACAACCGCATCGTCAACTTCCGCTGCGACACCCCGGCCCTGATCGGCCAGTTCGCCGACGTGCACATCGACGCCGCGCAACCGCACTCCCTGCGCGGTTCGTTGATCCAGTAACCTGCTCAAAAACCCTATTGCCTGTGCAAGCAAGACCTGTGGGAGCAAGGCTTGCCCGCGATAGAAGCACCGCAATTTCACTGAAGACCGCGGCGCCTTGATCGCGGGCAAGCCTTCCTCCCACATGGGTTGTGCCAAGCCCTGTGATCAGATTCGCCTGTTTAAGAGCTTTCGCACCCAGCCTACTGGCGTTATCCTTGATTTCACCTTAATTGCCCCCGGGCGGCTAAAAACGACCTTGAACGCACCCATCGAACCACATCGCTTTATTCTCGAGCCCTTTGAGGCTCGCCGCTTCGCCAATCTGTGCGGGCAATTCGACGAGCACCTGCGCTTGATCGAACAGCGCCTGGCCATCGAGATCCGCAACCGCGGAAACCAGTTCGAGCTGATCGGCGAACCCAAGCACACCACCTCCGCGGAAAACCTGCTGCGCCGTCTCTACCGGGAAACCAAGGGGAGTGAGCTGTCGCCGGATACGGTCCACCTGTTCCTGCAGGAATCGGCTGTCGAAGAACTCGACAACCCTGCCCCGTCGGAGCCTGCCGTGGCCCTGCGCACGAAGAAAGGCATGATTCGCCCTCGCGGCTTGAATCAGCAGCGCTACGTGAAGGAAATCCTGGGCAACGACATCAACTTCGGCATCGGCCCGGCCGGTACCGGCAAGACCTACCTGGCCGTGGCCTGCGCCGTCGATGCGCTGGAACGTGAACAGGTACGGCGCATCCTGCTGGTGCGACCGGCGGTCGAAGCGGGTGAAAAACTCGGCTTCCTGCCCGGCGACCTGGCCCAGAAGATCGACCCGTACCTGCGCCCGCTCTATGACGCGCTGTATGAAATGCTCGGCTTCGAATACGTCGCCAAGCTGATCGAGCGCCAGGTCATCGAGGTCGCGCCGCTGGCCTACATGCGTGGTCGGACCCTGAACAACAGCTTCATCATCCTCGACGAAAGCCAGAACACCACGGTCGAGCAGATGAAAATGTTCCTGACCCGGATCGGCTTCGGCTCCACCGCCGTCATCACCGGGGACATCACCCAGGTCGACTTGCCCAAGGGCACCAAGTCCGGGCTGAACCATGTGATCCAGGTCCTCAAGGACGTGCCGGGCATCAGCTTCACGCACTTCATGCCCAAGGACGTCGTGCGCCATCCGTTGGTGCAACGCATTGTCGAAGCCTACGAGCGTTTCGAGAATCGCGCCGATGAAGACTCGGCCGAAAGCAAAGGCCATCGTCACAATGCTTGAACTCGACCTGCAAGTGGCCTGCGAACACGCCGCCCCCAGCGAAGCCCAGTTCCGCCAATGGTGCGAACTGGCCCTGCGCCAGCGCAGCGCCGACTCCGAGCTGACGATCCGCCTGGTGGACGAACCCGAAGGCCGTGAACTGAACCACACCTGGCGGCAGAAAGACTACGCCACCAACGTGCTGTCGTTCCCCGCCGACGTACCCGACGAACTGCTCGACATCCCGTTGCTGGGCGACCTGGTGATCTGCGTCCCGGTGGTGGAGCGTGAAGCGGCGGAACAAGACAAGACCCCTGAGGCCCACTGGGCCCATCTGGTGATTCACGGCTGCTTGCATCTACTGGGTTACGACCATATAGAAGATGACGAAGCCGAAGAAATGGAAGCACTGGAACGAACGTTGCTTGCAGAGCTGGGTCATCCCGACCCCTACGCCGGCGACGAACACTGATACATCAACCTGTAACGACAAAGGATTCAGAGTAATCGCTATGAGCGAAGATCGATCGAGCAACGGGCAGAAGTCATGGCTGGGCAAGCTCACCCAGGCTTTTGCCCATGAGCCGAAAAACCGCCAGGAGCTGCTGGAGCTGCTGCGCGACGCACACCAGAACAAACTGCTGGACAGCGAAGCGCTGGCCATCGTCGAAGGCGCCATTCAGGTCGCTGACCTGCAAGTGCGGGACATCATGGTCCCGCGCTCGCAGATGGTCAGCATCAAGGCGACCCAGACCCCTCGCGAATTTTTGCCCGCCGTGGTCGACTCCGCTCACTCGCGCTATCCGGTCGTCGGCGAAAGCCATGACGACGTCATGGGCGTGCTGCTGGCCAAGGACCTGCTGCCGCTGATCCTTCAGGAAAACGGCGACAGCTTCAACATCAAGGACCTCTTGCGCCCGGCCACCTTCGTGCCCGAGTCCAAGCGCCTGAACGTGCTGCTGCGTGAATTCCGCGCCAACCACAACCACATGGCCATCGTCATCGACGAATACGGCGGCGTGGCCGGCCTGGTCACCATCGAAGACGTGCTCGAGCAGATCGTCGGCGACATCGAGGACGAGCACGACGTCGAGGAAGACAGCTACATCAAGCCCCTGCCCAGCGGCGACTTCCTGATCAAGGCCCTGACGCCGATCGAGAACTTCAACGAATTCTTCGACAGCCAATTCTCCGACGATGAGTTCGACACCGTCGGCGGCCTGGTGATGAGCGCTTTCGGGCACCTGCCCAAGCGCAACGAAACCACGGAAATCGGCTCCTGGCGCTTCCGCATCCTGAATGCCGACAGCCGTCGGATTCACTTGCTGCGCCTATCCCCCATTGGCCGATAACCCCTGCGAGACCCGCTAAGGACAAAAATGCGCTGGATAACCCGCCCCGGCTGGCCCGGTAACCTGCTGGCCATGGCGGCCGGCGCGATCACCACCCTGGCCCTGGCGCCGTTCGACCTCTGGCCGCTGGCATTGCTGGCGGTCGGCCTGTTCTATGCCGGGCTGCGCGAACTCTCGCCGCGC
>NZ_ATLN01000098.1:0-17049 GCF_000416195.1 Pseudomonas sp. CFII68 | reverse complement strand
GGCAAGCCTTGCTCCCACAGACCTTGCTCCCGCTGGCCTGCGCAGCAGGCCCCTCGCCTTCGGCTCAGAACCGCGGCTTGACGGTCTTCCACTCCGGCCGGTAACGCTGCATCTGCCGCACATCGTCGCGCTGGCGGATGCCGCAACTGAGGAACTGCTCATGCAGCTTGCCCAGTTGATCCCGGTCCAACTCCAGGCCAAGACCAGGCGCCCGGGTGATCTTCACGCAGCCGTCGACAATCGGCAGCTTGCCGCCCTTGATCACTTCTTCATCCGGTTCCTGCCACGGGTAATGGGTGTCACAGGCGTAATCCAGGTTCGGCACCGCGGCCGCCACGTGGGCCATGGCCATGAGGCTGATGCCCAGGTGCGAGTTCGAATGCATCGACACGCCCAGGTCGAAGGTGCTGCACATTTTCGCCAAGGCCTGGGTGTCGCGCAGGCCGCCCCAGTAATGGTGGTCGGCCAACACGATCTGCACGCTGTCCAGCGCCACGCTGCGGCGAAACTCATCGAAATCGGTGACTACCATGTTGGTCGCCAGCGGCAGCCCCGTGCGTTTGTGCAGCTCGGCCATGCCTTCCAGCCCCGGCGTCGGGTCTTCGTAATACTGCAGGTCATCCCCCAGCAGCTCGGCCATGCGAATCGAGGTTTCCAGGGACCAGTTGCCATTGGGGTCGATGCGCAACGGGTAGCCGGGAAAGGCCTGTTTCAGCGCCTTGATACACGCGACTTCATGCTCCGGATCGAGGGCGCCGGCCTTGAGCTTGATGCTCTTGAAGCCATAGTCCTGGATCATCCGCCGGGCCTGGGCGACGATCTGCTGTTCGTTGAGCGCCTCGCCCCAACTGTCGGGCGGGTACGGCGAATCGATGTGCTCGGCGTACTTGAAAAACAGATAGGCGCTAAACGGAATCTCGTCACGAATCGCGCCGCCCAGCAGGTCCACCAGCGGCACGTTCAGGGAGTGGGCCTGCAAGTCCAGGCACGCCACTTCGAACGCCGAATAGGCATTGCTCACCGCCTTGCTCGCGTGGGAACCCGGCGCCAGTTCGGCACCGGCAACGCTGACCGGTTTCTGCGCGGCGACGGTCGCCTGGACGATAGCCCGCAACTGGTTGAGGTTGAACGGATCCAGGCCGATCAACTGGCTTTGCAACTGCTGCTGGATCGCCAGGGCCGGCGCATCGCCGTAGCTCTCCCCGAGGCCGATGTAACCGTTGTCGCTCTCGATCTCGATGATCGAGCGCAACGCGAACGGCTCGTGGATGCCGCTGGCGTTGAGCAAAGGTGGATCGCGAAAAGCGATGGGGGTGACGGTGACGCGTTTGATCTTCATACAGCGGCTCCCGATGGGCCAGGTTTCAAAGCTTGAGAGGTTTGCGACTGATCGGCTTCGGCGACGGTTTCGGGGCGGCCGGACAGTGAGTTCGGGGTATCGCGCTTCGGTGCGGTGCGGGCAAAAAAGATCACCACGGCGGCGACAAGCGACGTGGCGGCCAACCCATACAGGCCGCCCTCGATGGAACCGGTGGTCTGCTCCAGGAAACCGAAGGCCGTCGGCGCGACAAAGCCGCCGAGGTTACCGATGGAGTTGATCAAGGCGATCACCGCCGCCGCGATGCGTGCATCCAGGTAGCCCTGGGGAATCGGCCAGAACAACGCCGACGCCGCCTTGAAACCGATCGCTGCAAAACAGATCGCCACGAAGGCAAAGATCGGCCCGCCGGTGGTGGACATGAACATGCCGAACGCGGCGATCACCAGCGTCACCGCGACCCAGGCCTGCTGGAATTTCCATTTGCCGGCCAGGGCGGCGAAGCCGTACATCGCGATGATGGAAATGATCCATGGAATGGAGTTGAGCAAACCGACCTGGAAGTCCCCCAGGTTGCCCATTTTCTTGATCATGCTCGGTAGCCAGAACGTGGCGCCATAGATGGTCAGGGCGATGGAGAAGTAGATGAAACAGAACAGCGCGATCTGCCGGTCGGCCAGCAACTTGAACATCGACGGTTTGACCACCTGGGCCGCTTCCCGGGCCCGCTGCTCTTCGGCGATGGCCGCGATCAACACAGTTTTCTCTTCAGCCGTCAGCCATTTGGCTTGGCTCGGGTGTGATTGCAACCAGAACCAGACAAACCCGCACAGCACGATGGAGGCGAAACCTTCGATCAGGAACATCCACTGCCAGCCATGCAGGCCCAACCCGCTGATGTGCAGCAAGGCGCCGGACACCGGGCCGGAAATCACCGAGGCGATGGCCGAACCGCTGAGGAAGATCGCCATCGCCTTGCCGCGCTCGCTGGCGGGCAGCCATTGGGTGAAGTAGTAAATGATGCCGGGAAAGAACCCCGCCTCCGCCGCGCCGAGGATGAAGCGCAGCACATAGAAACTGGTCTCGCCGCGCACAAAGGCCATGGCCATGGCGGCCGCGCCCCAGGTGAACATGATGCGCGTCAACCAGGCCCGCGCGCCGTAGCGTTGCAAGAGCATGTTGGACGGGACTTCGAACAGCGCGTAGCCGATGAAGAACAGTCCGGCGCCGAGCCCGTAGGCCGCGGCGCCGATGCCCAGGTCGGTTTCCAGGTGGCTGCGCACGAAGCCGATGTTGACCCGGTCGATGTAGTTGACGATGAACATCACCACCACCAGCGGCAGGACATGACGTTTGACCTTGGCCGCCGCGAGCGCCAGGGTGCTGTCATGGGTGGAGTCCGTTACGTTATTCAAGGGGTGCCTCCCGATCATTGTTTTTGTGGGGAACGGGACGATGATGGACGCGACGGATTGTTCCCGTCTAATCTAACTTGGCACTTGATTGATACCTGGATTGAATCAATGTTTGAACTGGCCCAGCTGCGCTGCTTCACCACCGTGGCGACCGAACTCAACTTCCGTCGCGCCGCCGAACGCCTGAACATGACCCAGCCACCGCTGAGCCGGCAGATCCAATTGCTGGAGCACCACCTGGGCGTCGAGCTGTTCACCCGCAGCACCCGCAGCGTGGCGCTCACCGCCGCCGGCCGGGCGTTTTTCATCGAAGCGCAGAACCTGCTGGAACAGGCGCAACAAGCCGCCGAGGCCGCCAAGCGTTTTGCCAAGGGTGACATCGGTTCGGTCACCATCAGCTTCGTCGGCAGTGCGGTGTACGAGTTCTTGCCCAAGGTGATCGCCGAGGCCCGGCTGAAACAGCCCCAGGTGAAAATCGTCCTGGCGGAGATGAACACCTACCAACAGCACGAAGCCCTGCGCGCCCGGCGCATCGACCTGGGCATCGTCCGCTCGCCGCTGCTGGAAACCGGCTACGCCACCGAATGCCTGGTGCGCGAACCCTTCGTGCTGGCGGTGCCCGCCGGTCATCCGTTGGCCAGCGCCGAGACCGTGAGCGTGCAGGATCTGGACGGCCAACCGTTCCTCATGTACTCCCACGCCGCCTACCCGCCCTTCAACGAACTGCTCACCGGCATGCTCCGCTCGGCCCGGGTCGCACCGCAATTCGTGCAATGGCTGGGGTCGTCGCTGACGATCCTGGCGCTGGTCAACGCCGGCATGGGCCTGGCGCTGGTACCGCGTTGCGCCACCAGCGTGGTGTTCAAGCAGGTGGTGTTTCGCGAGATCGACCTGGGCGAAGGGGTACAGAGCGAATTGCACCTGGTGTGGCGCGAGGACAACGACAACCCGGCGTTCACCATGTTGCTGGAGGGGATTCGGGGGGCGGTTCGGGAAGGGTTGTGAAGGCGGAACAACAAGGCCCATGCGGCTGGCAGTGCCTGACGGAACCCAACATTCCACCGAGCTTCGTGGTCTTAGGTTGTGAGGGCGCTTGCGGCGCCCCCCACAACACTACCTGGCGACTACCCAGGCTTGTAGTTATCCAGTACTCGATTGACCGCTAGCTCACCCAACATGATGACCCGTTGCAGCACCAGCATCGTTTGGCGCCTTGGGCCGTCCGTCAAATCGGTGAGGTCGCTGACCATCACGCTGGCGGATGCCAAGGATTCGCACGCCTCAACGAGCAACGTTTCGTCATCCACCGCTGCGTCGATGGTGAAGATCGTGCTGGGCTTGCGGGGCGGTATCTGCGTTTTCGTTGCCCCGGGGTTCAGGTAGTGCTTGAGCGCGCGGTCTGCCGCCTCTTTCAACTTTTCGGGGTCGAGAGAGTTGCCGTAGAGTACCGAATAGATATCCGGGGGGTTGGGCGTTACTTTGAACATAAATGACAATTCCTACATTGGAGCTGCAACCGTTCTCGACTAAAAGAAGGGTGGCGGCTGTACGCAGGTTAGTCGACCGGTAGGAATTGGTAAAACCCGGCGCGCCCGAGGACGCCCTGCGCACAACCACCATTTAGTGCAGGCATATAAATGACCTGACTGAACGGTGCTCAAGCACCTTACCAAACCTGATGGGCGACTAAACCCGACCACTGATGGGCAGTGGCAGGTAAACGATAGAAGCCAGGGGCAAAGCGCACAAGCCAGCGGATTCTGACGCATGCGTAAGTAAGGACGCAAGGTCTCGTAGCCTTTGGGGCGTTATGTGGAATGTATTTAAACGTGTCGCGCTGGATATGTTTTCTTAAATTAAACATGGCGACTTTTCTTCGTTATTTCTTGGGGCTGTATGGGTGTAAATACAGTGTCTTATGGGACGCTTTGGCCTCATCGATATTAAACGAGGTTATGCCGTAGATAATACGTTGGCGGATGCTTTGGGGAATTTTCCTACAGTTGACCGGCTACAACTTGTTGCGTTATCAAATGGCACCTTGCCCGATATTGACCTGCGGTTCCTCATAGACCGATTGGACTTTGATCGCTCCCACGCTCTGCGTGGGAATGCATCCCGTGACGCTCTGCGTCACCTTCCAGAAGCGGAACGCGGAGCGTCCCTGGCGACGTTCCCACGCAGGAGCGTGGGAACGATCGATATGTATTTTCAGCCTTAAAAATCACATGGTTGCAATTTGTTCCATGAGAGCTTGCTCCCTCGCCACATTGTCAGCGCTCTTGAGCCATGCACCCGGCTGGTTTGCCAACATCTCACTCCTAGTTGTACGATGACCGATAAACGCACATCGCTCGCGTTCCTGATACCTACAACAACAAGGAAATCCCCATGAAAAAAGCGACATTGGTCATCAGCTTCTTGTGCCTGTTCAGCGGCTACGCAGCGGCAGCCGCTACATCGCCCGAGCAGGAGGTGGCCCAGGCCGTCGACCACCTGACACAAGCCATGCTGCACAAAGACATCCCGCAACTCCAGGCACTGGCCGCCGAGAACCTGACCTACGGGCACTCCAGCGGCAACATCCAGGACAAGAAGGCCTTCATCGCCGACATCGAAACGGGCAAGAGCGCATTCAAGACCCTGGAAATGCAGAACCAGAAAATCACCTTGTCGGGTAACGTGGCGCTGGTGCGCAACCACTTCTCGGCGCAGGCGCTCAAGGGCGCTGAGGTGGTGCCGACGGAAATCGAGAACTTCCAGATCTGGCAGAAACAGAAGAATGGCAAATGGCTGCTGATCGGTCGTCAGGCGTTTCGGTTCTGACCTGAAAATCTACATGGGCGCCGCTAGTTGACTGAACCGCTGGGATTCAATGTGGCGAGGGGATTTATCCCCGCTGGGCTGCGAAGCAGCCCTGAAACCAGGCAACTCGGTGTATCAGTCTGATTGCATCGCTGCTGTTGGGACTGCTTCGCAGTCCAGCGGGGATAAATCCCCTCGCCACAGGTCACAGTGACTTCAATCCGTCGCCCACTGCTGGCGGTATTGCAACAGGAAATCCACAAAAGCGCGCACCCGCTGCGGCACATACCGACCGTGGGGATACAACAAGGTGAACGGCCGCGACCGCCCCGCGAAAGGCGCAAGCACCTCCACCAGTTGCCCGTTAGCCAGCTCCTGTTCGACGATGAATTTGTAAGTCTGGAACAAGCCCGCGCCATGCTTGGCCAGCGTCACGCCGCCGAGCACATCGTCCGAACAGCAATAGCCTCCTTCGCCGAACACTTCCTTTTCCTTGCCCTCGACATTGAACAACCAGGAAATCCGTCGCCCGCTACTGGGCAATTCGAACTGGATGCACTCGTGATCGTCCAGGTCTTCAAGCACCTGCGGCGTGCCGGCCTTGCGCAGATAGTCAGGAGACGCGACCACCACCAGTTTCCCGTCTTCCAGCAGCCGGGCGATCAACGACGAGTCCGGCTGGGCCCGCACCCGGATGGCGAGGTCATAACCTTCGGCGACGAAATCGATGTTTCGATTGCTCAGGTGCAGGTCCACCGTCACTTGCGGGTACAGCGCCCGAAAGGCCGGCAGCAAGGGCAGGATGCGGTGATGACCGTAGGTGGTGGGCAGGCTGATGCGCAGTTGCCCGGACGGCACCGATTGCGCGCCCATCATTTCCTGTTGCGCCTCGACCAGTTGCGTCAACGCCTGGCGGCATTGCTCGAAATAGGTCTTGCCGGCTTCGGTCAGGCGAATACTGCGGGTGGTGCGCACGAAAAGCCGTGAGCCCAGGCGCTCTTCCAGGCGAAAGATCGAGCGGCTCACCGCCGCCGGGGTAACCCCCGCCAACTGCGCCGCCGCGGTGAAACTGCCCGCCTCCGCCGCCAGGCAGAACAATTCTATGCTGCCCAACTGCAGGTCTTCGAAATGACGCTTCATGATTCATTACACCGCGTATCAACTGAAGTTTCCAAAGGCCTGTTTATCAGTCTGCGGCGTATAAATATAGTGGCCTCTCAACGGCGTGGGATTCTTCCTGCGCACTTTCTCAGCTGCTGGAGTGCAACATGCCTTTCGTCAATGTGCGAATTACCCGAGACGGCGTCACCCGTGAACAGAAAGCCCAGGTGATTTCCGAAATCACCGAAACCCTCCAGCGCGTACTGGGCAAGGACCCGCATTTGACCCACATCGTGATCGAGGAAGTCGACACCGATAACTGGGGATACGCGGGGATGACGACGACGCAGTATCGAAGTCTTCCCAAGGAATAACCCTCCCCCCTTCCGAGCCCGGTCCAATTGACCGGGCTTTCTATGTCTACCACCCCAATAACTCTGTGGGAGCGAGCCTGCTCGCGATAGCGGTGTGTCAGTCAACATCAATCCCGATTGGCCTGACGCCATCGCGAGCAGGCTCGCTCCCACAGGGGATTACTGGCGAACGTGGATTTTGCGATCAGCCGGGAACATTGTGGGAGCGGGCTTGCTCGCGAAGGCGGTGTGTCAGCAATGGAGTTTTGACTGGCACACCGCCTTCGCGAGCAAGCCCGCTCCCACAGGGATTTATGGGTATTTTAGATTGATTACATGACGTATCAACTCAAGTACCAGAAGCCTTATTTATCAAACCCTGAGGCATCAATACCCTGAGCTCAACCACCGCCGACACAGGCGCACCGGTTCAACTCAATGTGATCAGGAGTCAATCATGAGTCTCAAAAAAACCGTCATCATTACCGGCGCTTCCAGCGGGATCGGCCTGGGTCTGGTCAAGACGTTCCTGGGTCGGGGTTATAACGTGGTGGGCAATGCCCGCTCCCCGTCCGGCCTGGACGCTGCTGCCGCCGAACTCGGTCACCCGGCCGGTTTCATCGGCGTGGCCGGCGATATCGCCGACCCGGCCACTTCAACCGCCCTCATCAGCCAAGCCGTCGAGGCGTTTGGCGCCGTTGACGGGTTGGTGAACAACGCCGGTTTCTTCCTGCCAAAACCCTTCGTCGAATACAGCCCCCAAGACCTGGACGCGCTGCTGGACACCAACCTCAAGGGCCTCGTCTACGCCAGCCAGGCCGCTGCCGCGCACATGATCGGGCGCCAGCAAGGCTTCATCATCAACATTTCAGCCGCCGTGGCCCTGCAACCGAACATCCAGGTGCCGGCGGCGCTGCCGGTGTTGATCAAGGGCGGCGTCAACCAGATGACCCGCGCCCTGGCCCTGGAACTGTCGCCCCACAACATCAAGGTCAACGCGGTCGCCCCCGGCATCATCGACACGCCCATGCACGACCCGGCTCACCGCGAATTCCTCGACAACCTGGCCCCCGCCGGTCGCGTGGGCACCGTCGAGGAAATTGCCGAGGCCGTGTTGTACCTGGCGGGCGCCGATTTCACGACGGGCGCGATACTGCCGGTGGACGGCGGGATGAGCACAGGCAAGTGGTAAAAAGAAAAACCCCGAAGGCAGAACCTTCGGGTTTTTCATGAAGCGCGGAACTCAGAGCGTGTAGGAGATGCCGGCCTGCACGGTCCGCGGTGCGCCTGGGTAGGCGTAGACACCACCAAATGCGCCTTCCTCATAATCGGCGTCGAACAGATTCTTCAGGTCCAGGTTGAGGCGGATCCGCTCGTTGACCTTGTAGTAACCGAGCAGGTCCACGACGGTGTAGCTGTCCATGGTAAAGGTGCTGGCCGCGGTATTGCCGGCCCGCTCATCGACGTACTTGGCGCCCAGGCCCAGGCCGAGACCTTTGAGGCCACCGTCCTGGAACTCGTAGACGTTCAACAGGCTGAAGGAGTTCTTGGGCACGTTGAGCAGGCGGGTGCCGGACGGGATATTGATGTCCTTGGTCACTTCGGCATCCACATACGCGTAGCCACCGATCACGCGCCATTCTGGCGTCAAATTGCCCGCCACGTTCAAGTCAAAGCCACGGCTGCGCACTTCCCCGGCAGCCACGTTGAAGGTGGCGTCCAGCGGGTCGGGCGTGAGGACGTTGCGCTTTTCAATCTGGTAGATCGCCGCGTCAACGCTCAACTGGCGATCCAGCGCTTCCCACTTGACGCCCATTTCGTAGGACTTGCCCTCTTCCGGCTTAAACCCCTCACCCTGACCCTGGCGACTCGCTCCGGTGTTGGGTTTGAACGAGCGCGCGGTGTTGGCGTAGAGCGCAACGGTATCGGTCAGATCGTAGATCACCCCCAGGCGTGGGGTGACGGCATTTTCAGTCTTGTCCCAGTTACGGCTACCGGGCCGAGCCTGAGGGACGAAGGATTCGTACTCATGCTCGAAATGCTCGAAACGCGCCCCTGCCAACACCTTCAGGCGCTCAGTCAGCGCCACCTGATCCTGGACGAACACACCAAACGTCTTGAGGTTTTCCTGGTCATCGGTGGGCTTGCGCGTCAACGCCGGGCGTGGCTGGCCATGCACCGGGTCGAAGATATCGATCGGGTAGGCACCGGCGGCGCCGGAGGAACGCTGGATGATGGACTGGTAGTCGTAGTCCTCATACTCGATGCCTGTCAGCAACGTGTGCTCGAACCCGCCGGTGGAAAAATGCCCGGTGAGGTTGAGCTGGGTGTCGCGGTCGGTCCATTCCAGCTTGCGGTAGTTGAAGTTGCGACTCAGGGTACGCCCATCGGCGCCGATTCTGTTGCCCTCCACGGCATTGCCCTGCAAGGTGCCGTCGAGCCATTGGGTACCGCCGGCCAGGGTCCAGTCGTCGTTGAGCATGTGCTCGAAACGCACCTGCAGCATGTTGTTGTCGTTGTGCAGCTTGCCGGCGTCTTTTTCGCCGAAGAACGTATCGCGCGACGCGGTGCCGCGCTGGCCGGCGTAATGGGTCAAGCCACGGTCCAGCGGCGCATTGTTGCGCATGAAATCGCCTTCGAAGGTCAGGCGCGTGGTGTCGTTGACCTGCCAGCTCACCACTGGCGCGATGCCGTAGCGCTCGGTCTCGACGTGGTCGCGGAACGTGTCACCACCCTCACCGATCACGTTCAGGCGATAAGCCAGGCGCCCTTCCTCGTCCAATGGACCGGAGGCGTCCAACGTACCGCGACGCATCCCCTGGTCGCTGACCTGGCTGCCCAGGGTCACCGTGCGCTCGGCCAACGGCTGCTTGGACACTACGTTGAAGGTACCGCCCGGGTCGCCACGGCCATAAAGCATGGTGGCCGGGCCGCGCAGGACTTCCAGCCGCTCGATGGTGTTGGCGTCCGGCATGTTCGGGTAGCCACGGTTGATCGGGAAACCGTTGCGGTAGAACTCTCCGGTGGTGAAACCGCGTACGGTGAAGGTGGTCAGGCCCTGGCCGCCAAAGTTGTTGCCCCGGCCTACCCCGCCGGCGTAATCGAGGGCGTCCTGCAGGCGCGTAGCGCCGAGGTCTTCGACCACGTCGCGAGACACCACGGAAATCGATTGTGGGGTTTCATGGATCGCCGTGTCGGTACGGGTGGCACTGGCCGAACGGGTGGCGTGATAGCCCTTCACCGGACCTTGTGCTGATTCATAGTCGGCGTTACCGACGATATCCGTGGCTTGCAACTCAAGGGAGGCCGGCTTGGCAGGGATTGGCTCTTCGGCCCAGGTGGGAATGGAATAAGCCTGGAGCACACACAGTGAAACGAGAATCCGACGCATCGATGCACAATCCTAATGGAAACAAGCCACCCACATCGGGAGGCTGACAAAAATGTGTCGCGAAAGATACAGTAACTCATTGTCGTTTGATATCTATTCCCATTAACACTGACGTTTTTTGTGACCGGTCAGTCCGTCATCGCGAGCAAGCTTTGCTCCCACAGGGATCTTCAGCGGGAACAAGTCTTGTGGTTGGCCCCTGCCTCACCCTGTGGGAGCAAAGCTTGCTCGCGATGGCGCCAGAACAATCACCCCCGACCCTATCGGCCCGCCGCAATCGACTCCTGCTCCACCCGCTGGAAGAACACCTGCGCACGATGATCCTGGGTATAAGCCACGTTCAACCGCAACCAATCGCACGCCTCGCCCTGGGGCAGGAACGTCGAGCCTTGGGACAACTGGATTTGCAGCTCCCGGGCGATCTGCTGCACTCGTTGTGCCGCCAGCCACCGCGGCCTGGCCCAGACGAACAGGCCCCCCATCGGCTCGGCAAATACCTCCCAGTGGGCCGGGTCCAATTGGCGCAGCGTGCTCGCCATCTGCTTGTTCAGGCGCTGGCGCAAGCGCTGGATCAGCTTGCGATAAGCACCGTTGGCCAGCAACGTCGCCACCACGTTTTCCGCCAGCAGCGAACAACCGATGCCGGTAATCATCTTGACTTCGGCCAGGCGCTGGATGATCTCGGGATGAGCGACCACGTAACCGATGCGCAGCGAACTGGACAGTGTCTTGGAAAAACTCGCCAGGTAGATCACCCGGTCCAGGGCATCCAGGGAGGCCAAGCGTGAGGTCGGACCGTTCTGGAAATCGGCGTAGATGTCGTCCTCGATGAGGCGAAAGTCATGGGCGGTTGCCAGTTGCAGCAGACGATAGGCCACGCTCGGCGCCAGGCTGGTGCCAGTGGGGTTCTGGTACATGCTGTTGATGAAGAAATACGCGGGTTTGTGCTCGCCGAGAAGCTGTTCCAGGCGGGCGATGTCCGGGCCTTGCGCGGTTCTTGGCACCGCCACGGTCTGGACCCCATGCAGTTTCAGCAGATTGAACAGGTTGTAGTAGCCAGGGCTTTCCACCAGCACCAGGTCACCGGGCTTGAGCAGGGCTCGCACCAGCAGGTCGAGGCCCTGGCTGGCGCCTTGGGTGGTGATGATTTGCGCCGGGTCGACGTGAATATCGATCAGGCCCAGGCGCTTTTGCAGGTGCAGGCGCAGCTGAGGCGACCCCAACGGGGTGCTGTAGTTGAACAACGCGTGGTTGTCGCTGCGCACCACTTGGCGGATCGCCTGGCCCAGGTCAGTGTCGTCGCGCCAGGCGTCGGGCAGCCAGCCACAACCAAGCTTGAGCTGCGTCGACTCATTGTCGAACAACCGCCACCGCGCGTTATCCGTTTCGGGCTCCGGCTCCACAGGTCGGACCAACTGCTGCGCGACAAAAAAACCCGCGCCATGTCGAGACTCCAGCACCCCACTGGCAACCAGTTGGTCATAGGCCTTGATCACGCTCGACAGGCTCAGGCTGTTCTCACGGGCCAGTTGGCGAATGGACGGCATGCGCGCGCCGGGGCGGATGCCATGGGCGTTGATCCAGCCCATGAGGTGCGTCACGAGTTGCCGGATCACGGGCTCGACAACGTTGCGATCAATCTTCAGGTCCACGGCTGGCACTCTTGGCTAAGTGTTCTCGAATTTTTAGCGAACAGTTAAGCACAAATGGCCTGGGTCTGTTCCTTGTTTGCGCTGTGCCCGGCAGTGATAGTCCCCGGGACTTCATGCACACCCTTTAAGGAACACCCTTGAACCCATCGCATCGACATTCCTGGGGGCTGGCTTTCGGCCTTTGCCTGATCACCCTCGCGGTCAACCTGCAGGCGCCGCTGTACACCACCTATGCGCAGTTGTCCGGCTACGGGGCCGGCGCCACGGCGGTGGCGTTTTCCGGTTATGTGCTGGGTGTGTTGCCGGTCCTGCTGGCGTTCGGCGGGCTGGCCGACCGGGTGGGACGCAAGCCGTTGATCCTGGTTGCCCTCGGGCTGTCGATGCTGGCGACGCTGGTGACACTGCTCTGGCCGAGCCTCGAGGCGCTGGGCGTGGCGCGCCTGATGATGGGGATCGGCACAGGGCTGGCCTCGGCCACATCAACCGCCTACATGGCCGAGCTCATGGCAACCCGCGATCCCCGCGCGCCGGCCAACCGGGTCACCGCCAGCACCTCCCTGGGCTTTGGCCTGGGCGCGGCGTTGACCAGTCTATTCCTGTTCGTCCATCACAGCGCCACGCCCGGCAGCTTCTGGTTGCAGCTGATGTTGGCTGCCATCGCGATCGTCGTGGTCTGGCGGTTACCGGACCCGGCGCTGAAAATCAATGACGCACCGTTGCTGCGCCTGCCGTTGTTTCCCGCCGGCAGCCTGCCCTACAGTTTTTCCATGCTGTTGGCCTGGGCGACCTCGGGCCTGGTCATCGCCATATTGCCGTCAGTGCTGGCGACCCACGACTTGCAGCGTTGGTCTGGCCTGTCGACCTTCACGGTCATCAGTTGCGGCTTGCTCTTCCAGCCCTGGGTTCGGCGCATGCAACCGGCCAGGGCCACGGGCCTGGGCCTGTTGATCCTGCCTGCGAGCTACGCGTTGCTGGCCTGGGGCGCGAGCGCCGGCTCCCTGCTCGCCGTGTTGCTCGGAGCACTGGGCGCCAGCAGCGCTTGCTACGGTTTCCTGTACCTGGGCGGGTTATCGGCCGTCACGGCCATGGCTGGGGCGGAAAAGGCCCGGGTCAGTGCCGGGTTCTTTCTGTTCGCCTATGTCGGGTTCAGCATTCCGGTGGTGGTGACCGGGTTGTTGGCTGACGCTTTTGGCGCTGACGTGGCGTTGATCGTGTTCGGCCTGGCGCTGCTGGCGGGGGCGGTTGTCACGGGATGGCGCATAGTCCGGACGCAGGCGTATGTGGCCCATCTGTCCCACGGCTGAACACAAAACCTTGTGGCGAGGGGATTTAGCGAAACGTCGCACCGCCCCGCTGGGCTGCGCAGCAGCCCTAAAACCTGACATTGCGGTGTGTCAGGCAGATAGGATCTGCTCATCTTGGGGGCTGCTGCGCAGCCCAGCGGGGATAAATCCCCTCGCCACAGTTTTCGTATCCTTGACGGCTTCATCGCCTGCTTCAAGGACCGCGCTCGGCAAAGTCGTATACCATATCCCCACCTAAGCCGAACGACCCGCCGCCGTGACTTTATCCAAGTTCAACCTGCCTGACCTGGGCAACACCCCTTCCACCTCGGAAATCATCACCCGCCACCTGCGCGATGCCATCGTGGCCGGGCATTTTGCCGAGGACGAGCCGATTCGCCAGGATGACATCGCCCGGCAGTTCAACGTCAGCAAGATCCCCGTGCGCGAGGCCCTCAAGCGTCTGGAGGCCGAGGGCCTGGTGATGTTCCAGCGCAATCGCGGGGCGATGGTGACGCGCATTTCCGAGGCGGAGCTGGCGCAGATGTTCGAGGTGCGAATGCTGCTGGAAGACAAAGTGCTGCGCCTGGCGATTCCCAACATGACCGAAGCCACCTTCGCCCGTGCCGAAAGCATCTGCCGGGAGTTCATCGGTGAAGACGACGTCGGGCGTTGGGCCGAGCTGAACTGGCAACTGCATGCCTGCCTCTACGAACCGGCGCAACGGCCCTTCATGGTGAGCCTGATCCGCTCGGTGCACGACAAGCTGGAACGTTACCTGCGCATGCAGATGAGCCTGTCGGCCGGGAAGGACCGTGCCGATCACGAGCACCGGGCAATCATCAAGGCCTGCCGCGCCGGTGATGTCGAGCAGGCCGTGGCGCTGCTGGACGAACACATCGCCGGGGTCTGCGAGACCTTGTTCAAGTTCCTGCCTTCCAGCCATTGATGGGCCTGCACTGTGCCGATTTCGTCATCGGCGACAGGTAAAACCATCAAGCCGTCGCCCCCTGGCGCGGGCCACGCTTGCCGTCACTCATCTGAACGGACGTGGCCCTCCCATGAAACGCATCACCGTGATCGATTCCCATACCGGCGGCGAACCGACCCGACTGGTCACCGACGGTTTTCCTGACCTGGGCCAGGGCAGCATGGCCGAGCGCAAGCAACGCCTGGCCACGGAACACGACGCCTGGCGCAGCGCCTGCGTGCTCGAACCCCGGGGCAGCGATGTGCTGGTGGGGGCGCTGCTTTGTGAGCCGGTGGACCCCAGCGCCTGTGCCGGCGTGATCTTTTTCAATAACAGCGGCTACCTGGGCATGTGCGGCCACGGCACCATCGGCCTGGTGGCGTCACTGGCCCACCTGGGCAGGATCGGCCCCGGCGTGCACAGCATCGAAACCCCGGTAGGCACGGTACAGGCAACCTTGCACGAAGACCGCTCGGTCAGCGTGCGCAACGTGCCGGCCTACCGTTACCGCAAGGCCCTGGTCCTGGAGGTGCCCGGCATCGGCCCGGTGGTGGGCGACGTGGCCTGGGGCGGCAACTGGTTTTTCCTGATCGCCGAACATGGCCAACGCGTGGCCGGCGATAACCTCGACGCGTTGACCGCCTACACCTACGCCGTACAGCAAGCCTTGGAGCAGCAGGGTTTTCGCGGCGAGGACGGCGGCCTGATCGACCACATCGAACTGTTTGCCGACGACCCGCAAGCCGACAGCCGCAACTTCGTGCTCTGCCCGGGCAAGGCCTATGACCGCTCCCCTTGCGGCACCGGCACCAGCGCCAAACTGGCGTGCCTGGCGGCCGATGGAAAACTGCAACCCGGCCAGATCTGGCGCCAGGCCAGTGTCATTGGCAGCGAGTTCGAGGGTTCCTACGAGCGCTCGGGCGAGCGCATCGTGCCGACCATTCGCGGTCGCGCCTACATCAGCGCCGAAACCACACTGATCATCGAAGCGGATGACCCGTTCGCCTGGGGCATTCGTCCGTGAGCGAGGGCCATGTCGCCGACGTGATCATCATTGGCGCGGGCATCATCGGTGCGGCCTGCGCCCAGGCGTTGGCCCGACGCAACGTCAACGTGTTGGTGCTGGACGCCGGTTGGCACGGCGCCACGGCGGCCGGCATGGGGCACCTGCTGGTGCTCGATGACAACCCGGCGGAACTGGCCCTGAGTCAATATTCCCTGCAACGCTGGCGCGAGCTGGCCCCCGCCCTGCCCGACGGCTGCGCCTGGCGCAACAACGGCACCTTGTGGCTGGCGGCCAATGCCGAAGAAATGGCGGTGGCCCATAGCAAATACCTGAACCTGCTGGCCCATGGCGAAGCCTGCGAACTGATCGGCCACGCCGCGCTGCATCAGCGTGAACCCGAGCTACGCCCAGGCCTGGAAGGTGGGCTGCTGATCAAGGGCGACGGGATCCTCTACGCCCCGGCCGTCGCGCGCTGGATGCTGGACGCGCGCAACATTCGCCAGCAACGGGCGCAGGTCAGCGAAATCGACGGTCATCGCGTGCGCCTCGACGACGGTCGCTGGTTGAGCGCCGAAGCGGTGGTCCTCGCCAATGGCATCCAGGCCACTGAATTGTGCCCGGAACTGCCGATAGTGCCGAAGAAGGGCCACCTGCTGATCACCGACCGCTACCCCGCCACCGTCACCCACACCCTGGTGGAACTGGGCTACGTCACCAGCGCCCATAACGCCAGCGGACCGTCGGTGGCGTGCAATATCCAGCCGCGCCCGACCGGGCAATTGTTCATCGGCGCCTCGCGGCAGTTCGACACCGTCGACCCGCAGGTGGAAGGCTGGATGCTGGCGAAGATGCTCAAGCGCGCCGTCGAATACCTGCCAGGATTGGCGCATCTGAACGGCATCAGGGCCTGGACCGGTTTTCGCGCAGCGAGCCCCGACGGCTTACCCCTGGTGGGCCAACATCCACAGCGCCAGGGACTGTGGCTGGCGGTGGGACACGAGGGCCTGGGCGTCACCACCGCGCCGGCGACGGCCGACCTGCTGGTGGCGCAGCTGTTCGACGAAACCTCACCACTGGCCGCGCAGCCTTACCTGCCGCAGCGTTTTTTGGGAGAACCGGTGCATGCCTAAAGCCCGACACACATCCCCTGTGACGAGGGAGCAAGCTCGCGCTGGGCACCGTAGGAGCTGCCGAAGGCTGCGATCTTTTGATCTTTCGCTTGAGATTCGAGCTATCAGGGAAAAGATCGCAGCCTCGCTCCGCTCGGCAGCTCCTACAGACCCAGCGGGAGCAAGCTCCCTCGCCACAGGTTTTGGGTGTGCTCCTGACATCCACTTATCCAAGGAGTATTGGAGCCATGCCTGACTTGTTTTTGGACGGCCGCCCACTCTCGGTTGCCAACGGCACCAGCGTCGCGGCGGCATTGGCGTTGGGCGCGGATGGTTGCAGTCGCACCTCGGTCAGCGGCCAGCGCCGTGCGCCGTTGTGCGGCATGGGCATCTGCCAGGAATGCCGGGTGCTGATCGACGGTCGTCGACGCCTGGCCTGCCAGACCCTGTGTCTCGATGGCATGCAGGTGCAGACCCGACCATGAACGAAACCACCGACCTTCTGATCATCGGTGCCGGCCCCGCTGGCATGGCCGCCGCCCTCGCCGCGGCCAGCAGCGGCGCACGCATCGTGCTGTTGGACGACAACCCGCTGCCCGGTGGGCAGATCTGGCGTGACGGCCCCCAGGCCAACCTGCCCAGCGCC
>NZ_ATLN01000097.1:0-73717 GCF_000416195.1 Pseudomonas sp. CFII68 | reverse complement strand
GGTGCGCGGCGAACGGCTGGTCATCGCCGGCAGCGGCCCCTTGCTGCTGGCCAGCGCCGCCACGGCAAAGCATCAAGGTGCACAGGTGCTGCGCATCGCCGAGCAGGCCCGTCGCGGCGCCGTCGCCGGTTTCGCCGCACAACTGCCGCGCTGGCCGGGGAAGTTTTGCCAATCGTTCAGTCTGTTCGACCGACACTACCGCACCGACACCCACGTGGTGGAAGCGCTCGGTCGGGAACGGCTGGAGGGCGTGCGCCTGCATCAGCAAGGCAAGACGATTGAATTGGCCTGCGACCGGCTCGCCTGCGGCTTTGGGCTGATTCCCAATACCCAATTAGGCCAGGCCCTGGGTTGCGCGGTTGAAGACCAGGCGCTGGCGGTTGACGCCTGGCAAGCGACCACTCGCCATGAACATTACGCGGCAGGCGAATGCACCGGTTTTGGCGGCAGCGAACTGGCGCTGGTGGAAGGCGCCATTGCCGGCCATGCCGCCGTCGGCAATAGCGCAGCTGCCCAGCAGCTGTGGCCGCGCCGCGCACGTTGGCAGGGTTTCGCCGGGGCATTGAACAAGGCCTTCGCCCTCGATCCACGGCTCAAGACCCTGGCCTGCAGCGACACCCTGGTCTGCCGCTGCGAAGACGTACCGTACGGCGAACTGGTCGGCCACGAAAACTGGCGCGAAGCAAAACTGGCAAGCCGCTGCGGCATGGGCGCCTGCCAGGGCCGAGTGTGCGGCGCCGCCCTGGAACACCTGTTCGGCTGGACACCGCCCACACCCCGCCCACCTTTCAGCCCGGCGCGGATCGACACCTTGCTGAACCTGGAAGAAACCCCACCCACCTGAACCCAACACACATCCCACTCAGACCTGTACTCATCACAAATCCCCTGTGGGAGCTGAGCTTGCTCGCGATAGCGGTGGGTCAGTTGGTAGAGATGCTGCCTGTGCCGCCGTCATCGCGAGCAAGCTCGGCTCCCACAGGGGATTGCCATAACCCCCAGTTCTGTGAACACACCGGAAAGCTGAGCTTGCTCGCGATAGCGGTGGGTCAGTTGGTAGAGATGCTGCCTGTGCCGCCGTCATCGCGAGCAAGCTCGGCTCCCACAGGGGATTGCCATAACCCCCAGTTCTGTGAACACACCGGAATCCTGTGGGAGCGAGCCTGCTCGCGATGGCGGCCTGAGGGCCAACTTCAAATTGCTGGCCGACCACAAATTCGTGGCGAGGGAGCTTGCTCCCGCTGGGGCGCGAAGCGGCCCCAACAGCAACGACTCCATCCATCTTGACGCACCGAGGTATCAGATTTAGGGGCTGCCCGCACCCACAGTTTTTTTGTATCGCCGGAATCCGCGCAATAAAAAACGCCCCTGATCGCAAGATCAGGGGCGTTTGTTTGTCAGGGGCGAAGGTTACTTCGCTTTGACACCTTCAAACGAGATGTACAGCTCAACGGCGTCGGATTGTGGGCCCAGGTCCATCATCTTGCCGAAGTCGGAACGCTTGATGCTGGTGGTGCCCTCGAAGCCTGCACGGTAGCCGCCCCATGGATCCTTGCCTTCGCCCAGGAACGTGGCCTTGACCACGATTGGCTTGGTCACGCCGTGCAGCGTCAGGTCACCCGTCACGTCTGCAGTGTCTTTGCCATCAGCGTTCTTGCCGGTGGACTTGACGCTGGTGGACACGAACTTGGCGTCGGCGAACTTGCCTACGTCCAGGAAGTCCTTGCTGGCGATGTGCTTGTCGCGCTCGGCGTGGTTGGTGAACACGCTGGCGGTGTTGACGTTGAACTCGATCTTGCTGGCTTCAGGCTTGGCGGCGTCGAAGCTGAACTTGCCGTCGATGTCCTTGAAGGTACCGGTAATGTAGCTATAGCCCAGGTGACTGATCTTGAAGTCGACGAAGGCGTGCTGGCCTTCCTTGTCGACCACGTAGTCGGCGGCCATGGCCTGGCCAGCGGACAGCAGGGCAGAACCGATTGCCAGGGCGGCGAGCGTCTTTTTCAACATGCTTTCTATTCCTTTGGAGTCGAGGTTGAACATCAGGCTTGGCGCCCCAGCATTCGCTTGAGGGTCGCGTCACGGTCGATAAAGTGGTGTTTCAATGCTGCCAACGCATGAAGGCCGGAGAAAATGACCAACGCCCACGCCAGGTAGAGGTGAATCTGGCCGGCGACGTCTGCCTGATCGGGCAGTCCGGACACCAGCGCGGGTACTTCAAACAGGCCAAACACCGGGATCCCGACACCGTCTGCGGTGGAAATCAGGTAACCGGCAATCATCACGGCGAACAACCCGAGATACAGTGCGCTATGGCCGAGCTTGGCGCCGACGCGGGTCAGGCGACCATAGGTTTGCAGGGTCGGTGGCGGCGGGCTGACAACGCGCCAGATCACCCGCAGCAACATGACCGCCAGCAGCACCAGGCCAATGCTCTTGTGCAGGTCCGGTGCGTCTTTTCGCCAGGTGCTGTAGTAATCCAGGCCAACCATCCACAGGCCCAGGGCAAACAGCCCGTACACCGCCAGCGCAACGCCCCAGTGCACAGCGATACTGACCCAGCCATAGCGAGAAGAAGAGTTGCGTAGCTGCATTGCTCATTTCCTGTAAAAACTGCGATCAAGACTAGCGAGTTATCTATCGATTTAAAGCGGAAAATTTCGCTTTGAAATATCGAGAAATACGATCATCAGTCTGGAGGGGGTGGGTTAAGGAAAGATTAAAGCCAATACGATGCGTGATAACAGGACGGACCTTATCGCGAGCAAGCTCGCTCCCACACTGGCCGAGCGCAATCCCTGTGGGAGCGAGCTTGCTCGCGATAGCGGTTCTACAGGCAAAAAAAAGCGCGGCTGACACGCCGCGCTTTTTCTGTCACCGAGCCTTACTGAGCCTTGGTCTCAGTCGCCGCCGGCGTTGTCGCTGCCGGCTTGGCCGCCGGTTTCTTCGCCGGAGTGGCTTTCTTCACTGGCGCTTTTTTAGCCGGAGCCTTGGCGGCTGGTTTTTTCGCCGCTGGTTTGGCCGCTGCTTTCTTGGCTGGCTCAACCTTTGCCGGGGCCGGTGCAGGTGGTTCCACCGGTGCCGGCGCAGGAGCGGGTGCAGGTGCTGGAGCAGGCGCTACCGGTTCCGGTGCCTTGACCGGCTCTGGCTTCTTGTCATCGTCCGAGCCACCAAACAGGTTGCTGAAGAAGTTGCCCTTCTTCGCCGCCACTGCACCAGCCGCCGCCGTTGCAGCAGGCGCGACCTTAGGAGGTTCGAACGACTTGCCCGCCGCCAGGTCTTCAACCTGACTGGCCGCGCGCTGACCACTGCGCAACGCGCCTTCCAGGGTACCCGGATACAGGGTGTCGGTGTGTTCACCGGCAAAGGCTACGCGTTGCAATGGCTTTTCCCACAGGCGCCAGTACTTGCTGATCTGGCCCGGGCCAAAGGCCAGGTACGCGCCGCCCATGGACGGGTCGGTGCTGTAGCGGCGGATTTCATAGCCGGTGAACGCGCCACGGGCCTGTGGATAAAACGCGTGCAGACGGATCAGTACCTGATCGACCATCTGCTTGTCGCCGAAAGCCTGCATCACCCGGGCGTTGTCGCCGGACAGGTTGATGACCACGTTGGCCCCGCCCTTCAAGGCCGGTTCGATCCACATCATGCCCAGGCCGGCGTTGCTGTAGATCTCGCCCGACATGCGCGCCTTGCTGTCCCAGACAGGGGTCTTGAACTTGAGCATGATCTGGTCGCGCCAGCCGTAATTGGTGCTCTTGATCGCGCCTTGATGCTGGGCGTCCAGGGCCGGGGTCAACTGGATCTTGTTCAGCGCCCGCAACGGCACCGCCAGCACCACGTAATCCGCCTGGTAGCCAACGGCGCCAACTTTGACGGTTACACCGTCCTTGTCTTGGGAGATAGCCGACACGGGCGAACTGGTCTTGATGGTTTTCAGTTGCTTAACGAACGCCTGGGCCAGTACCGGACTGCCGCCGAGCAGGCGCGAGGCCCGCCGGTCGCGGTCGGAGACGCCGCGATAGACGCGATTCTGCTGGGCAAAATACAGCAGCGACAGGCGCGAAGGTTCGTCATACCGGGTGCGAATCTCCTGGTTCACCAACTGCCGCGCCGTGGCCGGCAGTTGCAGGCGGTCGAGCCAGTTGGACACGGTGATCTGGTCCAGCGCATGCAGCGTGCTGGTCGCCGCCGGGTTCAGCGGGTCTTCGATGGAGCGCGCCAGGTCGTCCAGGGTGGTTTCGTAGCGCTTGAGGGCTTCGGCGGTGGCCGGCTGTTTGCTCGCCAGGTCCGCGGCGGTGAAGTAGATGCCGTCGATCAGGTAGCTGGGGGTGCGCACGAACTCCGGGGCCGGCGTGGTGCTCAGCTTGAAGGTGGAGACGTACTTGTTCAGCACTGGCTGCGTCTTCTCGTTGCCGATCCACTCGCTGGTGGCCATGCCCGAACGACCGCCCAGGCTCGGTTTGGCTTCCAGCAGCGTCACGGCCCAGCCTTTGTTCTGCAATTCATAGGCCGCCGTGAGCCCCGCCAGGCCGCCGCCGATGACGATGGCCGTCGGTTGTTTGTCCTTGGCCAGCGCCGAAACGCTGAACAGCCCTATCATCACCAGCGCACAGGCGCGCAGCCAACCAGCAGACATTCAACGAACTCCGGATTAAACGTAGAAAATTTCAGCTTTCGAGCCAGCCGGCTCAGGGAACGGCGAAGAATACGTCAGCCATCAAAACGCCGCCAGCGACGTCTATCGCCTCGTTCAAAGTAGTGGGAATGACACAATGGGTTGTCCGCCGGGCCGCCATTGCATAGGCTTGCGCGATTGTTTTGCCCGCGCACGCCGCGAGCCGCCTCGAGGAGACTGTACATGGGCCTGAATAACCAGTGGATGCAACGCGACCTTGCGGTGCTATGGCACCCCTGCACCCAGATGAAAGACCACGAACAGCTGCCGCTGATCCCCATCAAGCGCGGTGAAGGCGTGTGGCTGGAAGATTTCGAAGGCAAGCGCTATCTCGATGCCGTCAGCTCCTGGTGGGTCAACGTATTCGGCCACGCCAACCCGCGCATCAACCAGCGCATCAAGGACCAGGTCGATCAGTTGGAGCATGTGATCCTCGCCGGTTTCAGCCACCAGCCGGTGATCGAGCTGTCCGAGCGCCTGGTGAAGATGACGCCCGAAGGCCTGACCCGGTGCTTCTACTCCGATAACGGCTCGTCCTGCATCGAAGTGGCGATGAAGATGAGCTTCCACTACTGGATCAATCGCGGCCGGCCGGACAAAAAACGCTTCGTCACCCTGAGCAACAGTTACCACGGCGAAACCATCGCGGCGATGTCGGTGGGCGATGTGCCGTTGTTCACTGAAACCTACAAGGCGTTGCTGCTGGACACCATCAAGGTGCCGAGCCCCGACTGCTACCACCGCCCTGAAGGCATGGGTTGGGAAGAACATTCGCGCAACATGTTCGCGGCCATGGAGCAGACCCTGGCCGAGCACCACGACACGGTGGCGGCAGTGATCGTCGAACCGTTGATCCAGGGCGCCGGCGGCATGCGCATGTACCACCCGGTGTACCTGAAGTTGCTGCGCGAGGCCTGCGACCGCTACGGCGTACACCTGATCCAGGACGAAATCGCCGTTGGCTTCGGCCGTACCGGGACGATGTTCGCCTGTGAGCAGGCCGGCATCACGCCGGATTTCCTCTGCCTGTCCAAGGCGCTGACCGGCGGTTACCTGCCGCTGGCCACGTGCGTGACCACCGATGAGGTCTACAGCGCGTTCTACGACGACTACCCGACCCTGCGCGCCTTCCTGCATTCCCACAGCTACACCGGCAACCCGCTGGCCTGTGCGGCGGCCCTGGCAACGCTGGATATCTTCGAAGAAGACAACGTCATCGAGAACAACAAGGCCCTGGCCCAACGCATGGCGAGCGCCACCGCGCACCTGGCCGACCACCCGAACGTGGCCGAAGTGCGCCAGACCGGCATGGTGCTGGCCATCGAGATGGTCAAGGACAAGGCCAGCAAAACCGCTTATCCGTGGCAGGAACGGCGTGGCCTGAGTGTGTTCCAGCATGCCTTGGAGCGAGGTGCCTTGCTGCGTCCGCTGGGCAGCGTGGTGTATTTCCTGCCGCCGTATGTCATCACCCCGGAGCAGATCGATTTCCTCGCCGAAGTGGCCAGCGAAGGCATCGACATTGCCACCCGGGACAAGGTCAGCGTGGCGGTGCCGAAGGACTTCCACCCGGGTTATCGCGATCCGGGCTGAGCCTGGGCCACCGCCATCGCGGGCAAGCCTTGCTCCCACAGAGAAATGCGAACCCACTGTGGGAGCAAGGCTTGCCCGCGATGAGGCCGCGAGCTTCAACCACGATCATTTTTTCTTGCAGAGACTCCACATGAGACTGTCCCGCTTCTTCATCGACGCGCCCCTGAGCCTCGGCGACCACGAACTGCCTGAAGCCCAGGCCCATTACATCGGCCGTGTGCTGCGCATGGCCGAAGGCGATGCCGTGCAGGTGTTCGACGGCTCGGGCCAGGAGTTTCGCGGCACCCTGGCCGAGGTCGGCAAGAAACGCGTGCGGGTGCAATTGGACGAGCAGTTCGCCGGGCAAGCTGAATCGCCGCTGCGCATCCACCTCGGCCAGGGCCTGTCCCGGGGCGAGCGCATGGATTGGGCGATCCAGAAAGCCACGGAGCTGGGCGTCAGTGAGATCACGCCGATTTTCAGCGAACGCTGCGAAGTACGCCTCAAGGACGAGCGCGCCGACAAGCGCCTGCTGCACTGGCGCCAGGTGGCAATCAGCGCCTGCGAGCAGTGCGGGCGCTCAAGCGTGCCGGTGATCCACCCACCGCTGCTGCTGGCTGACTGGCTGAAACAGACCGAGGCCGAGCTGAAGCTGGTGCTGCATCCAGTGGCCGAGCCGCTGGTCAGCCATGACAAACCGTCGACGTTGGCGTTCCTGATTGGTCCCGAAGGCGGGTTGTCGGATGCCGAGGTCGAACAGGCCAAGTCCGCCGGCTACCACGCCGCCCGCCTTGGCCCCCGCGTGCTGCGCACCGAAACCGCGCCGGTTGTGGCACTGGCGGTGGCGCAGCAGCTATGGGGGGATTTCTAATCCCCTGCGGCCACTGAAGATCAATTGTGGGAGCGGCGGTGCGGCGATCCGACTTGCTCGCGAAAGCGGTGTATCAGTCAATATTGTGCTGGCTGACACACCGCTTTCGCGAGCAAGCCCGCTCCCACAGTAGATCAGTGGTGTTCAGAACTCGGTGCGGGGTCATGGATTAGAGCACGTAGAACAGAATCGCCACGAAGTGCAGCAAACTGCCGGCGATGACAAACAGGTGCCAGATGCCATGGGCGTGGCGCAGCCGGTGGTCGAGGGCGAAAAAGATAATGCCCACGGTGTACAACACGCCGCCCGAGGCCAGCCAGGCAAACCCGGCGCTGCCCAGGGCCGCCAGCAGCGGCTTGACCGCCACCAGCACGATCCAGCCCATCACCGCGTAGATCACAATCGACAGGATCCGCGCTTCGGAGCGCGGCTTGATCTCCTGCAGTATCCCGATCAGCGCCAGCCCCCAGACGATCCCGAACAACGTCCAGCCCCACGGCCCGCGCAGGGTCACCAGGCAGAACGGGGTATAACTGCCGGCGATCAACAGGTAGATCGAAAAATGATCGACCTTCTGCATGATTGCTTTTTTGCGCCCGCGCACGCTGTGGTAAACCGTCGACGCGCTGTACAGCACCAGCAGGGTGAACCCGTAGATCGCCACGCTGACGATCTTCCACGGATCGCCCGCCATCCCGGCAATCACCAGCAACCACACCGCCCCGATAAAAGCCGCCACCGCCCCGACCAAGTGCGTCCAGGCGTTGAGTCGTTCCCCGTGATACATCCAGTCCCACCTCACATTCCAGAACAGACGCCAAGGCTCAGGCCTGGCGCTTTAAAGTGCAATGTTTTGCTTTTAAACCTGGAGACATACCTTGTGGCGAGGGGATTTAGCGAAACGTCGCACCGCCCCGCTGGGCTGCGAAGCAGCCCCAATGCAGCTAAGTGCGATCAGCCTGACACGACGAGATGACAGGATTTGGGGCCGCTTCGCTGCCCAGCGGGGCGGTGCGACGTTTCGCTAAATCCCCTCGCCACAAAGGCTTCTTGGGGCACAATCGGGCGATACGAATAAGAGCCCGCCCCATGCTGATCGACGAAGAATTGACCCTGAAGAAACTCGAGGTGTTCCTGGCCTTCATGCGCACCGGCAACCTGGCGCGGGCGGCGGCCGAGTTGCAGACCAGCAACGTCAGTGTGCACCGGGCCATTCACTCGCTGGAAAGCGCCCTGCGCTGCCCGTTGTTCAAGCACGAAGGCCGCAACCTCACGCCGCTGGAAAGTGCCTATGTGCTGGAAGAGCGGGCGCAGAAGCTGATCCAGGACGTGGTCGAAAGCGTACGCCTGACCCGCGAAGCCGCCGGCTTCTCCGCCGAACGCTTCAAGCTCGGCTCGTTGTATTCGTTGACGGTCAAAACCGTGCCGCAACTGATCATGGGCCTGAAAATCCGTCGCAGCGAGCTCAATATCGACCTGATCCTGGGCTCGAACATCGACCTGCTGTACAAGCTCAAAAACATGGAAGTGGACGCGATCCTGATCTCCCTGGACGACAGCGTGAACGACCCGGACTGCGAGCATATCGAGCTGTTCTCCGACGACATCTTCCTCGCCACGCCGGCCGACTCACCCTTTGCCCAACGCAGCGAGGTCGATCTGGCCGAGGTGCGCGACGAGACGTTCATCACCCTGACCCAGGGTTTTGCCACGCACCAGGACGGCATCCGGGTGTTCAAGCAGGCGGGGTTCGAGCCGAAGGTGGCGATGCAGGTCAACGACATCTTCACCCTGCTGAGCATGGTCAGCTCCGGGGTGGGTTATGCCTTGCTGCCGGGCAGGATCGCGGCGGTGTATGAGAACCGGGTGAAACTGATCCCGTTGCAGGAAAGGTATCGGCTACAACAGCGCATTGGCGTGGTGTTCCTGAAAGCCAAGGAGCGTGATCCGAACCTGCTGGCGCTGTTGGCTGAGTGTCGGATGTATGCCAATCGCCAGGCATAGGACGTTGTGGCGAGGGAGCTTGCTCCCGCTGGGTGGCGCAGCCGCCCCAGAATTTTGTGAGCGCTGCGCACTCAAGCGGGAGCAAGCTCCCTCGCCACAAAAGCAGTTGCCGATTAGCCGACAATCCCACGCACAATGAAGTACAACAACGAAGGCCCCAGCAGGCACCCCAACCCGGTGTGGAACGTCGCCGTCAACGCGCCATACGGCACCAGCCGCCGATCCGTCGCGGCCAGGCCGGCTGTCACGCCACTCACGGTTCCGGCCAGGCCGCCGAAGACCATGGCCGAGCGCGGGTTATCCAGGCCCATCCAGCGCGCCGCCATGGGGGTACCGACCATCACGATGATCGCCTTGATCAAGCCGGTGGCTATCGACAACGCCATTACATCGGACGTGGCGCCAATCGCAGCCCCGGTCACAGGCCCGACGATATAAGTCACCGCACCCGCGCCGATGGTGGTCATGCTCACCGCGTCGCGATAGCCGAACACCCAGGCAATACTCGCGCCGACGATGAAGGGCAAAATTGTGCCCAGCAGTAGCGCAATGACGCCAATCATCCCGGCCTTTTTCGCTTCGGTAGCCTGCACTTCGAAGGCCGTGGCAACGATGGCGAAATCCCGCAGCATAGCCCCGCCCATCAAGCCGATACCGGAGAACAGGGACAGGTCCGCCAGGCCTTTTTGCCCGCCGGTCATGGTGCCGCCCACCCAGGCCAATACCAGGCCGATGACAATGGCAATCGCCGAACCGTGGATCCGTCCATAGGTCAGGCGCTTGGACAGTATCACCGACACCCACATGATCACGCCCACGAACGCGAACGCCGTGATCAGACCGTTATGTTCCAGGCCTTTCTCGATGAGATCCCACATATCAGCGGCCTCCTGCTGGCGTGCCCAGCGGGGTCAGTTCCGCCGGCTCATCAGGCAAGGGTTCGCCTTTTTGGGTCCGGCTGATCAGCGCGATGGTGCAGCCGCAGAGCACCACCGAACCGATGGCCGCCAACACCGCCACCGGGCCGCCGTGCAGGGCCGTGACCACGTTCTGTTGCGCCGCCATCGCCACCACCACCGGAATGTACATGGCACCCCAGAAGGCCACGCCCATCTCGCAATCCTTGGTCATGCCGCCGCGTTTCTGCGTCCACAACCGTGCGCAGATCAGCAGGATCATCGCAATGCCGACCCCGCCCACATTGGATTTGACGCCCAGCAACACGCCGAGCATGTCGCCCAGGATCACCCCTGTCAGCGTACAGATCGCCAACAGCGCCACACCGTAAATAATCATTGTCGTATTCCTCAAAGTGCATCGTCGAAGTTGTTGTTTTTGTGCTTCGCCAGCTTGAGTCGGTGGTTTAGGGTTGGCGGTTTCCCTCCTCACGCAACAGCGCCTGCAAGGTGTCGAGCCGGGCGCCGTCGAAAGCCATGACAGTGCCCTGCTCGAATACCCGGCGCGCCAGGGCGGTCAGCACCGCACCGGGCGGCAGTTCGATCTGTAGTCGCACGCCGCGCTCGTAGGCGCTTTGCACGGTGCCGCGCCAATCCACCACGCGGCACATGTTGAACGCCAGGTCGTCGCGCAAGGCCTCGGTATTGATCAGCGGTCGCGCACGGCTACCGCTGAGATAACCCAAGGCCGGTGCTTTCAACGACACATCGGCAAATGCCTGGGCCAGTGTCCGGGCCGGTGTTTCCAGCAACGGGCAATGAGACGGCACGCTTACCGCCAGCCGACAGGCCTTCCCGGCACCCAGGCTTCGCGCTAGTTTGGCAACGTTGCTCATCGCCTCGTCACTGCCGGCGATGACCACCTGGTTATCCGCGTTGATGTTGGCCAGGTAGACCGGTGTGCGGTCGCCGTGCACTTGCGCCAGCAACGCTTCCACTGCCGCGAGCTCCAAGCCGATGATCGCGGTCATGCCGTAGCCATGCGGATACGCGCGCTGCATCAATTCGCCCCGCAGGCTGACCAACCGTAAAGCATCCTCGAACCCCAGCGCCCCAGCCACCACCGCCGCGGGATAAGCACCGATGGACAGCCCCGCCACGTAGTCCGGGGCAGGTGCCTGCTCCAACAATCGCCGCGACGCTGCCACACCGGCGATCAACAGGCACAGTTGTACCGCGCGGGTCGATTGCAGCGCCTCGGCATTGTCCAACTGCAAGACGTCCTCACCAAGCACGTCACCCGCCTCGTCGAGGATTTGTGGCGCCAGGCCATGGAGCATGCCCACGCGCTGCGCACCCTGGCCGGGAAAGACGAAGAGGCTGCTCACGCGACTTGCTCCAATGAAGGCTGCCAAGGATCGCTCACCAGCCGTGCCTGAACATCATCCTTGAGCAAGACTCGACGCGACGCCCCCGCCCACTCGCGCAAGGCCACGGCGCCGCAGGGTGTTTGCAACTGCATATCCACGGCGCAGGCCGAAGCATCCAGTTGCGCCAGCAATTCCCTTGCGTGGAGACGATCGAGAAAGTGTGGCACCCGCAGAATCAAATCCAGGTCGCTGCGTTCATGCAGCGCCTCGATACCCGTGGCGAGCTCAAAGCCGGCGCTGCCGCTGACGCCCCAGGCCCAGCCACTGGCATCGAGCAGCGGACGCAGGCGGGACAGCGCTTGCAGGGCTGGCAAGTCGCGGGTCGACGGGACGTGACAAAGGTCTTCCGGCCTGACGCGACGGGAAATCGCCATAACCGCCATCGACGTTGCATAACGTTGCTCGCGCAAGCGTCCACGCACTCCGACCGCGATGTGATCGGGTGCCGTCAGCGAGCGCCGAACCACCACCGGTTGACCGGCGTTGATCGCGTCGGCCACCCACACCGGCGCATCCGCCGGCAACTGTTGTGGGGTCAGCCCCCACAGCAGGTCATGGGCCAGATACGTACTCACCACTGCTCTCTCAGCAGTTGGCGAACCCGGCTCGACGCGATGCGGTTGAACGCCCCCAGACGACTGCTCAGATCACGCGGCCCCGCCGCTACAGCTTCAATCGCCTGGAGCAGACACTCATTCACCCGCGCCAGATCCTCCGCCAACGGCTGTTCAACCTGTTCCACTGACAAGGTTTCCCACAGCAGACCCAGGCTGGCAAAGCTGTCGATGTCATAGGCCATCGGTGGCACGCTGGCGGCCAACGCCTCAAGCTCCTCGACGCTGCGCAAGGTCACCCGCGCCGCCGAGGCCTTGCCCATGGCGTGAACCATCACGCCCGGGTCGCGTAGGGCAATCAGCCGGTTGGCCTGGTAGCCGTGGGCCAGGAACGCCCCCGACATGGCCTTGCCCACCAGCAAACCGATCACCGGATGCCCGGCCAGTCGCGCACGGGCATAGCTGTCCGCCGCACCGGCCAAGGCCTGATGAATGCCCAGGGCTTCTTCGCGCCGGCCGTAGGCCTGGCTCGGTACATCGACAATGGCGATCAGCGCACGCTTGTTGACTGCATCCCGGTCGGCGTCGATGGCGTCGTCCACCGCTTTAGCCAGGCCCCAGCCTTCCAGCAATCCGACTTCGCCGTTGCGCGCCCGCGGGAAACGGTTGTCGGGATCGGCCACCACCGCCAGCAGGCGCACGGTTTGCTCGCCCAGCCTGGTGTCAGCGACTTTCAACGAAGCCGGCAGGCCTTCCAGCGGTTTGGCGTCGCCAGCCAAGGCTTCGAACCAGCGCAAGCCTCTCAATGAATAGGCACTCATGAGCGTTCTCCCTGATACAGCTGGCGAACCGTGGCCGGTTCGATTTGCACGTCAGTGTCCAAGCGGGCCAGGCGCTGCAGGAACAGCTCGGCCTGGCCGCTGCGGTGTTGCGCGGGAACGCCCAGGTGCAACAACTGGCCGACCTGTTGGCGGATCTGCGTCACATCGTCGGCCACATAACGGTCCACCAATCCCGTGGCGAACCGCTGTTCACCGCCGGTCAGGCTCCAGATGAACGGCCGGTCGCGGGAGTCGTATTCGTCGATCCCGGCCTCCTGTTCGATCACTTGTGGGCCGTTCAGGCCCAGCCGCGCTTCCTGGGTCACCAGCAGATAACTGCACAGCCCGGCGGCGATGGACATGCCACCAAAACAGCCGACGCTGCCGGCCACCACACCGACCACCGGTTGGTATTGGCGCAGGTCGACAATCGCCGAATGAATCTCGGCGATCGCCGCGAGCCCGAGGTTGGCCTCCTGCAACCGCACGCCACCGGTTTCCAGCAGCAGCACGGCGCGGGTCGGGATGCCCTTGCGGTTGTCCTCGGCGGCCAGTTCCAACGCACCGGCAATCTTCGCCCCGCCGACTTCGCCGAGGCTACCGCCCTGGAACGCGCCTTCGATGGCGGCGATCACCACGGGCAGGCCATCGAGCGTGCCCTTGGCGATCACCACGCCGTCGTCGCTTTGCGGCACCACGCCCTGGCGCAACAGCCACGGCGACATGATCCGCTGGAACGGGTCGAGCAGTTCACGGAAAGTGCCCTCATCGAGCAAGGCCTTGGCCCGCTGCCGGGCGCCGAGTTCGACGAAGCTGTGCTTGTTGAGCAACGCTGCACTGTCAGTCATGGCCGATCTCCTCGAAGCCTTGCTCCAGGCGCAAACGCACCACGCCGGGGGTGGCGCCGAAATCGTGGATGTCGATAGACAAGGCCGGCGGTGTCTGGCCGTCGAACAGGCGGGCGAACAGGTGCTGCCAGCGTTGTTCACTGCCGTTGACCGAGGTCTGCACCTGGATGGTCAACTTGCCCGCCAGACCGGGTTCGATCAGCACTTCCAGGTCGCCCGAGCCGACACAGCCCACCAGCGCCCGGCCCCGTGGCGGCTGCCCGGCGGGGAATTCAAAGGATAAGGTTTCCATCAGCACACTCCAGGGAAGAGGCCATCGCCGCGTTCGATTCGATCGAGGAACAGGCAGGCGGCGAGCAGGTCGGCAGCGCCGCCGGGCGAGGCGTTCAAGGCAATCAGTTGTTGATCCAGCGCGTGCAAGTGGCGGCGACCGCCCAGGCTCGCACTGCCACCGGCATCGAGCACCGCCTTGGCGCCCTGTTGCATGGCCTGCAAACCCGGCTCGCCGGCGCGATAGAGCACGCAGGTATCGGCCAGGGTGGTCATGATCGCCAGCAAGGCATCAAGCCGAGCGTTCTGCTCTCCCGCGCCAGCCGCGCGACTGCGCTTGAGCTGCGGCAGGCCGAGGCCGGTCACCGCCGGGAACGCCAGTTGCGCTTCTTCCCGGGCACCGCGCACACCGTAGCGCTGGGCGACCTGGGCGCCGTGGCTCAAGGGTTGGGGCGCATAACGGTCGTTGAGCAAGGCCAGGCGGGCAGCACGTAAAGTCACGGCACCAGCGACGCTGGATTCAGGTTCCAGCGCTGCCGCAGCAACCAACAGGCCCAAGGCCCAGATCGCCCCGCGATGGGTATTCACCCCACCGGTGGTGGCGAGCATCGAGGCTTCCCCCTCACGGCCGATGCGCCCGAGGGCTTCGCGTAGCGGCAAGCCGATCTCGCCACAGTCGAGGGCGGCTTCGGCCATTTCCTTGAACGCCGGCCACAGCGACAGTGCCGAAGCATGCATCAGGCCCAGGTGCAGATCGGTGTGGGCGCCATTGCCACGACGGTCCACCAAGGCCGGTTTAGGCGACAGGTCGGCTTCGTCGATCAGCGCATCCACCGCCATATCCGCCAGGCGCTCGGCCAAGGACAGTTTTTTCGGTTGCAGGTTGAAGGCGTGCATTTACCAGCTCCTGAACTTGGCGGGCGGGTTGTAGAGGCCACCGGACCACTCCACCAGATCGGCCACGCTCTTGGCCGCGAGCAACTCGCGGGTGGCGTCGGTGCGACGGATCCCGAGGTCTTCGGGCAAGGCGATCAGCCCTTCGCGGCGCATGCGCGCGGTGTCTTTCGGGTCATGGCGCAGGCCAATGGCAGTGACGCCGGCCACGGCGGCGATCATCGCCTGGCGTTCTTCCAGGGAGCGGGCCTTGTACAGGTAGGCGATGCCCTCTTCGGTCAACAGGTGGGTGACGTCGTCGCCGTAGATCATGATCGGCGCCAGGGGCATGCCGGCTTTCTTCGCCACGTCCACCGCGTCGAGGGTGTCGACGAAGGTCGGTTTGCCGCCCTCCTGGAACGTCTCGACCATTTGCACCACCAGCTTCTTGCCGCGTTCGAGCAACGGCGCCTCGCCATCGCCGTGGCGCATGTCGAGCCAGGCCGACGTGCCGTGACGACGACCGCGGGGGTCGTGGCCCATGTTCGGCGCCCCACCGAAGCCGGCCAAGCGGCCACGGGTCACAGTGGAGGAATGACCGTCGCCGTCCACTTGCAGGGTGGCGCCGATGAACAGGTCCACCGCGTACTGCCCGGCCAGTTGGCAGACCATGCGGTTGGAACGCAGCGAGCCGTCGTGGCCGGTGAAGAACACGTCCGGCCGGGCGGCGATGTAGTTTTCCATGCCCAGCTCGGTGCCAAAGCAATGCACGCTCTCGACCCAGCCGCTTTCGATGGCCGGGATCAAGGTGGGGTGCGGATTGAGCGTCCAGTTGCGGCAGATCTTGCCCTTCAGGCCGAGGGATTCGCCGTAGGTCGGCAAGATCAACTCAATCGCAGCGGTGTTGAAACCGATGCCGTGATTGAGGGACTGGACGTTGTGTTTTTCGTAAATCCCGCGAATCGCCATCATCGCCATCAGCACATGCACAGGCTTGATGTGGCGCGGGTCGCGGGTGAACAGCGGTTCGATGTAGAACGGCTTGTCGGCCACCACCACGAAATCGACCCAGGACGCCGGAATATCGACGCGCGGCAGGTCGCTGACGTCATCCACCAACTGGTTGACCTGGACAATGACGATGCCGTCACTGAAGGCCGCCGGCTCGATCAGCGCCGGTGTGTCTTCGGTGCTGGGGCCGGTGTAGATATTGCCGGCGCGGTCGGCCATGAAACCGGCCGAGAGCACCACATTGGGGATCAGGTCCACCACCAACCGGGCATAGAGTTCGATGTAGGTGTGGATCGCGCCGATTTCCAGCAGGCCGTCTTCGAGCAACTGGCTGATGCGCAGGCTCTGGGTGCCGGCGAAGGAGAAGTCGAGCTTGCGGGCGATGCCGCGTTCGAACAGGTCCAGGTGCTCGGACCGCCCGACGCTGGGCATGATCATGTGCAAATCGTGCAGCTTCGAAGGGTCGACTTTCGCCAGGGAGCGGGAAAGGAAGTCCGCCTGCTTCTGGTTATTGCCCTCAAGCACCACACGGTCGCCGGGCAGGATCAACGCCTCCAGCGCAGCAACGATCTTGTCGGTGGGCAGCACCACACCGTCGGCAAGCCCCTTCACCAGCCCGAGACGCCGCTGCTTTTCGCTGCGCCGCCGCGTCCAGCGCGAGTCGGGGGATATTGTTGTTGTCATGACCACTCCACGGGTTCGCTGTCGTGGGGGTCACCTTAGGAGTGTTGTGGCGCGGGCATCAATCAAGCTCGACGGCGGATCGTTACGGTTGGAGTAATGGTTGAACGCCATCCTTTGTGGGAGCGAGCTTGCTCGCGATAGTGGTGGGTCAGCCAAAGGAGATGTCGAATGTGCTGCCGCCATCGCGAGCAAGCTCGCTCCCACACAGGTCGTTTATAAGATCAGTGCCCACCGCTAATCCTGTGGGAGCCAAGCTTGCTCGCGATAGCGATGGGTCAGATTGCAAATGCAGAATGTGCCGCCTTCGCGAGCAAGCCCGCACACAATAGGATTGGGGTACACCTGCCAATAGCAGGTCGGCTGTCAGGCCGCCTCGCGAGCAAGCTTTGCTCCCACAGGTTCTGCTCACACAAGTCTGGTTGGGGTACAGCTGCATGAGCCAGGTCGGCTGTCAGGCCGCCTCGTTTTTGATCTTGATCTTGATCTGGGGCGCCCCGTTAACCACGCTGGCCGAACGCAGGCATTGCGCAGTGGGCATCCCGGCATGGATGCCGGGATAGCCGCGCTGGGCCATGGATGGCCCTTCGCGGCGGGCCCACGGAGCAATGCCTTCGTTCGGGCATGCCGAGCCTAAGCGAGGTGCCGAGTGGTGGGGCAAAGCCTTTTTGGTTACTTTTTTGGCGTCTGAAAAAAGTGACCCGCCGTAAGGGCGGAACCCTAAGCCGCCGTTACCGCAGCAATGGATATGTACCCGTTCAACAAAATCCTGGCCCGCTGTCAGGCAGCCATCGCGAGCAAGCTCCCTCCCACAGTTTGATCGAAGTACAACCGGGAGAAACAGCTCGGCTCGCTCCCACATCGGAACTTCGTATGCCTCAGGTGTTGTAGGGTTGAATCAGGCCCGCAGCCATCACCAACTCCTCCAGCGCCAACAGATCCGGCACTTTCGCCACGTGCTCCCCAACTTGCACTGCAGCCTGCTCCAACCCGCACAGCGGCACGTCGACGTAGCTCAATTGGCTGTCGAGCTTGTAGGAGCGCGGGATACCTTGCACCAGCAGGGCAATGAAACGCAGCTCCGGCCGCCCGCCGAGGGCGTTGAGCACGACGATGCGCACGCGCTCGCCAATCACGGTCTTCTGGCCGCAGGCCGACTCGAAGCTCAGCAATGGGATTTGCCGTTCGCGCCAGCTCACCCAGCCCAGGAACCACGGCGGGGTGTCCATATCGAATACGCTGCTCTGGTAGTCGATCAGTTCGGCCACGGCCACGTTGGGTAACACCAGGTGCCGGTCGGCCAATGGCAACAGCAGGCCGGTGAGCGGGCTGGTGCGCGAGTGAAGATGCAGGTCATGCATGGGTTTTGCTCCAGTACGCGATGCTGTCGAGCAGCACCGATTCCTGGTACGGCTTGCCCAGGTAGTCATTGACGCCGATGGCCATGGCGCGGTCGCGGTGTTTCTGGCCGGTGCGGGAAGTGATCATGATGATCGGCAAATGCGCCAGGCGCGGGTCGTTGCGCACTTGGGTGGCCACTTCGAAGCCGTCCATGCGCGGCATCTCGATGTCCAGCAGCATCAGGTCAGGCGCATGTTCGGCCAGCAGCGCCATGGCGTCCACGCCATCCTTGGCGGTCAGGACGTGCATGCCATGGCGCTCCAACAAGCGGCTGGTAACCTTGCGCACCGTCACCGAGTCGTCCACCACCAGCACCAGCAACGGCCGTTGCGGTTCGCCCTCGCCTTCAGCCGGCACCTGGCGCCGCGGGACCTGATGGGGCAAGGCGCGGATCGGCGCCAGCAGGTCGAGAATCAACACCACCCGGCCGTCCCCCAGGATCGTCGCCCCGGACAGGCCCTGTACCGCCGAGAACTGTGGGCCGAGGCTCTTGACCACGATCTCCCGGGTCCCGACGGTAGCGTCCACCTGCACCGCGACATGCCGCTCGTTGCACTGCACCAGCAGCACCGGCAAGGGTTGGCTCTGGCCCAGCAGTTTCGGCCGGGCGCCGGTTTTCAATAGCTCACCGAGGTAGCACAACTCGTAACGCTGCCCGGCGTAGGTGTAGGTCGGCGGATCGAGCTGGTAATAGCCGTCCAGTTCGGCGGGCAACACCCGGACAATGCTCTCGATGGTGTTCAGCGGGATCGCATACTGGTCTTCATGACAGTGCACCATCAACGCCCGGTTCACCGCCACGGTAAACGGCAGGCGAATGCGGAAATGCACGCCCTGCCCCGGCGTGGAATCGATGACCATGCTGCCGCCCAATTGCCGCACCTCTTCGTGGACCACGTCCATGCCGACGCCGCGCCCGGAGATCTGGGTGATTTTCTCGGCCGTGGAAAAGCCTGGTTGCAAGATGAACTGCAGCACGTCGCGGTCGCTGATGTCGGTGTCCGGCGCCAGCAAGCCACGCTTGATCGCCTTGTTCCGCACCGCCTCCAGCGGCACACCAGCGCCGTCGTCACGGATGTCGAAAATGATGTCGCCGCCTTCCCGGGACAGGTCGAGGCTGATACGTCCTCGTGCCGGCTTGCCGGCGGCAATGCGTACGTCGGCCGGCTCCAGGCCGTGATCGACGGCATTGCGCAGCATATGTTCAAGAGGTGCAGCCATGCGCTCCAGGACGTTACGGTCCATTTCGCCGTCGGCATTGCCGACCAGGAATTCCACGTCCTTGCCCAGTTCCTGCGCCACTTGCCGGACGATGCGCTTGAGCCGGGGCAGCATGCGCTCGAACGGCACCATGCGCGTACGCATCAGGCCTTCCTGGAGCTCGGTGTTGATCCGCCCCTGCTGTTGCAGCAGGACCTCGGCATCGTGATTGCTGCGATCAAGGGTTTCCTTGAGCTCGAGCAAGTCCGAGGCGGACTCGAACAGTGCCCGGGACAACTGCTGCAACTGGGAATGGCGGTCCATCTCCAGCGGGTCGAACTCTTCATAGCCCAGGCGCTCGGCCTCGACCTGTTGCCGGCTGAGAATCCGCCCCTGGGTTTCGGTATCCAGGCGTCGCAACTGATCGCGCATGCGCTCAATGGTGGTTTCCATTTCGCCCAGGGCCACGTGCGCGTCGTTGACCTGCTGTTCGATGCGCCCACGGAAGATCGACGTTTCGCCCGCCAGGTTCACCAGGTCGTCGAGCAATTCGGCGGAGACCTTGACCATGTCCGCACCGTCGCCCGGTGCGCTGGGGTCCGGTCTTGCAGGCGCCGCGGGCGGGCTGACGATGGGAGTGGGCACCGGTTCCGGCGCCGATTCAGCCTGCGGCGCAGCGTTCTCCTGGGGATGATTCACCGCCTGGATCTGTGCGATCAGTCGGTCGGCCAGCGGGCACGGGTGGCCGGCGCGCACGGCGTCGAGCATCTGCGCCAGTCGGTCATGGCTGCTTTGCAATAAGGTGAACAGCGCCGGGGTCGGCTGGAGCAGACCAGCCGACAGGCCTTCATAGAGGTTTTCCAGCTCGTGGGCCAGGTCGCCGATGGGGACGATTTCCACCATGCGCGCACCGCCCTTGAGGGTGTGCAAATCCCGTAGCAAGGTTTCCACGGCCTGGCGATTCGACGGTTCTTCCTGCCAGCGCAGCAGCGCCGCGCCCGAGCTGTCGAGGATGTCGAAGCCTTCCTCAAGGAAGATTTCCAGCAACTCGGGATCATGGCCGGCGCCGTCGGCCTGGGCCGCTGCGCTCGTCTCGATGGCGTTCGGCTTGTCCTGGCGGAACCTTCGAATGGCGTCGATCAGCGCAACCGGATCGCCCAACGGCTGGCCCTGTTGCAACTGCCCAAGCAACAGGTCGAGGCGTTCATGGCTGCTGGTGAGCAGTTGTGCCAGTTCCTCGCTGTAGCTGTAGCGCCGGTCTACCAACCCTTCGTAAAGGTTTTCCAATTCCTGGGCCAGGTCGCTCACCGGCCGGATGTCGGCCATTCGCGCACCGCCCTTGAGGGTGTGCAAGTCACGTTGCAGCGAGGACAGCGGCGCACCGTTGTCCGGATCGGCCAACCAGCGTTGCAAGGCCTGGGCGGCGCTTTCAAGGATGTCCTGGGCTTCTTCGAGGAAAATCGCCGCGAGGTCATCTTCCATCGAGGTATCAACGGGCGCGTCACGCTCCATTTGCGCCGTCGCGTGGCCCAGTTCGCGGATGCTCAGGGTGCGGCTGCCGTCGCTGCGGATCAGACCGGTGGCCGACGGATCGAGGCTCTCCTGGAGCAGGCGGCGCAAGGCTTGTACCCGTTCGGGCTGCGGATGCACATGCTGCCCGGCCGCCAGCTCATCGAGCATGTCGATCAGCGCTTCATGGGCGCGCTGGGCCTCCTGGAAAAATTCATCGCTGACCGCCAGGCTGCTTTCCTCTACCGCACCGTAGAGGTCGAGCAAGGCTTCGCAGAGTTCGTCCACCGGGTGCAAGTCGGCCAGGTGCGCGCCTTCGCCCAGGGTGGTCAGCTCATCGAGCAGCGCACTCAGTTCCTGGCCTTCGCCGGGGTGCTGCTGCCAGCGCTGCAAGAGGCTTTCGGCGTCCAGCAGGATGTCCATGCCCTGGGCGAGGAAGTTGTTGATCAGTTGCGGGTCGCGCTTGGTCCGCAGCGCTTTGTCCGGCGCACTGTTGGCGGCGTGCAGGCGCTCGGCCAGCAGGGCCTGGGCGCGCAGGATCAGATCCTCAGCCCCGGGGATCGCTGCCAGCGGCTCGCTGTGCAACTGGCGCAAGCCACGGCGCAGCAGCCCTTCGGCTTCCAGCAGCAATTCGACCTCATCCAGGTCGAGGGCAATCAGATGCGCCCGGTATTCCCGGGCCAGCTCATCCATCGCCCCGGCCAGCTCGGCGATCGGCAGCACGCCGGCCATCGACGCGCTGCCCTTGAGCGTATGCAAGGCCCGCTGCAATTCATCACTGGCCTGCAACGGCAGGTGGTCGGCCGACTGATCGAGAAAACGATTGAGGCTGGCGAGGTGACCCTGGGCTTCGTTGTCGAAGATCTTCAACAGCAGCGGATCGAGAGCGGCCACGTCCTGTTCGTCTTCATCGTCCTCGTCGCCGCCCTTGGCCAGGACATGGGCGCGGGCGGCCAAGCGGTCGACGTCGTCGCGCTGGCGCTGGTGATTGGCCGCGAATTCGGCCACCAGGGCCGGCAACAACTGCACCGTGTCTTCGATCAACTGGCGGACCGAGGCCTGCGGCTCGACGCTGCGCTCCAGCACCCGGTTGAGCAAGTTTTCCACGGCCCAGGCCAGTTCACCCAGCACCAGCGCCCGGACCATCCGGCCACTGCCCTTGAGGGTGTGGAAGGCCCGGCGCAGTTCGCTCAGGGCGCCGTGATCGTCAGGATGCGCACTCCAGCGCGGCAGGTATTCACGCAGGACGTCCAGCACCTCGCCGGTTTCCTCGAGGAAGACTTCGCGTAACTCGTCGTCCACCGGACTTTCATCCACCGGTGGCGGCAACAGGCTGCCCGGGGTGCTCCTGGCCGGCGGATTGACCGCCGAGATCGGGCTGGCCAGCACCTCGGCCAAGGATTGCACCGTCTGCGGGTCGTCCAGTTCCTGCAAGTCCTGCATGACCTGGGCTTCGTTGGGGCTCAACACATCGTCAAGCACCGGCACCCGCGCTTCGTCAGGGAAATAACCGAGCGCAGCCAGGCTCCGCTCGACCCCATCGAGCAACGGCTCGCCAGGGGTTTGCGGGTCCTCGCTCAAGCGCTCCAGGTAGTATTCGAGGCCGGTGATCACGTCGGCCAAGTGGTCGAGTTCTTCCCAACCCGGCTGGGCCTGGTCCAGCAGCAGATGCTCGCGGATGAAACCGTTGCAGGCCTCCACCAGGCTGGCGGCACGGCTCAGGGGAATCATCGCCAGCGCGCCGCGCACTTGGGTCAGCAGCGCGGGCAAGGGCTGCAGTTGTTCGCTGTTCCAGTCCGCGTCGATGTAGTCGACGATCATGTCCTTGGCCTGTTGCAGGCAGGTGTGGGCTTCCTTGATGACGATCTGGTGGATCTGGGTCAGGTCGGTGGTGGGCAGGTGGGTGTCTTCGCGGCTCTCGGGCTCGACGGTGCCGACCATGCCGGCCAGGGTCGCCTCGACGTAGAGCAAGGCCCCGGCGACGTCCATGAGGGTCGCGTCATCCGGCTCGCGCTGGCCCTGGGCGAGGCTCAGGACCACCGCCAGTTGATCGATGATGACCTTGCGCGGCTGGCCGAAACCGAGCACCGCCAGGGTGTCAGCGATCTGCCGCAGCGGCGCCAGCAGGCTGTCCAGTTCCGAGGCGTGCTGGCGATCGCTGCGCACGAACAGGTCCAGGCGCTCCTTGACCCGTACCAGTTCCTCGCACAGCGCGGCGAGCACCGAGCGCATGGCATCGCGGTCGGGCCCGGCCAGGCGCGCGCGTTCTTCGTCGACCATGGCGCTGTCGGGCAGCGCGTCGTCCAGTGAGTAGCGTTCTTTCATGATCTGCATCTGCCCGCTGGGATGTTCGGCCTTGGCAATATAGAACAACAAACTCTTGAGCAGGTGGGGCGGTGCCGGCTGATTGATGCCAGGCATGCCTTGCTCCAGCAGGCGCTTGAGTTCCTTGTCGGCTTCCTTGAACAGGCTGCGCAGCGCCGGGCTGTTGGTGATACGCCCGTCACGCATGCCTTCGACCAGCGCCGAGGCCACCTGCCATAACGCATTGAGCGGCGCCCCAGTACACAAGGTTTCCAGGCGATGGAAGACCTTGGCCAGGTAACCGAGGTGGGTCGCGTCATCCTGTTCGCGCAGCAGGCCCACCAGGGCCATTTGCAGGGTCTGGCGCAATTTGCGCAAGGTGTTTGGCAGGTCAGCGGGTTCGAGGCGCTGCAAATCCTGGTCGCTGAGCGGCGCAATATCGGGCAACTCGGGGCTGAACAGGCTGGTTTCCGACAACAGGCCCTCGCCCCGGGCACTGCGCAGATCGTTGATCAGGGGCAGCACCACCAGCGGCAGGTCGCGACGGGCACCTTGTACGCGGTCCAGGTAGATCGGCAACTGCCCCAGGGCCTGGCTCAACAGGCTGATGGCTTCGTCGCGATGGGTGACGCGGTTGTCCTGCAGGGCGGCGCACAGCTGCTCCATCTCCTCGGCCAGCAACGCCGCACCGTAGAATTCGACCATCTGCAGGCCGCCGTGGACCTGGTGAATACAGGCCAGGCATTGCCCGAGGGCATCCGACGCCTGCGGATCGTCCACCAGGCGGTTGAGGGCCAGATGAGCCTGCTTCAGCGTTTCGGCAATCTCGCCCTTGACCCATTCCAGGGCCACGTAGTCGTGCCGATCACCCATAACCACTCCAATCAGGAGAACACAACACGCCTGCGGGGAAGGGATTTACCTGTGGGAGCAAAGCTTGCTCGCGATGCAAACACCTCGGTGCCCGAAGTACCGCGTTATCTTCATCGCGGGCAAGCCTTGCTCCCACAAAAACCTCCTCGCCACAAAAAGTCTTTTCCAACGGATGAATCCGGTTGGTCACGCTTTTTCCTCATCGTCAGCCGCTGCCGTCGGCAACGTGAACCCCGACACCGAACGACGCAGCTGGCTGGCCATTTTCGCCAGGTTGCCAATGCTCTCGGCGGTGGCGGTGGAACCGGACGAGGTCTGCGAGGTGATCTGCTGGATCACGTTCATGGTCAAGGAAATCTGCCCCGCCGAGGTGGTCTGTTGTTGCGCCGCGTTGGAAATGCTCTGGATCAGCGCCGCCAGGGTCTTGGACACGCCTTCGATTTCTTCCAGGGCGACACCGGCGTCCTGGGCCAGTCGCGCACCGCGCACCACTTCGGTGGTGGTCTGCTCCATGGAAATCACCGCCTCGTTGGTGTCGGCCTGGATCGCCCGCACCAGGGTCTCGATTTGCCGGGTCGCCGCCGAAGAGCGCTCGGCCAGGCGCTGCACTTCATCGGCCACCACCGCGAACCCGCGCCCGGCATCACCGGCCATGGACGCCTGGATGGCGGCGTTGAGGGCCAGGATGTTGGTCTGGTCGGCGATGTCGTCGATCAGGCTGACAATGTCGCCAATTTCCTGGGATGACTCACCCAGGCGCTTGATGCGCTTGGCGGTGTCCTGGATCTGCTCGCGAATGTTGTCCATGCCATGAATGGTGTTGTGCACCACCTCGTTGCCCTTGTTGGCAATCTCCACCGACCGCTCGGCCACCGCCGACGACTCGGCGGCATTGGCCGACACCTGGTCGATGGACTGGGCCATTTCATTAATTGAAGTCGAAGCTTCGGAAATTTGCTGGGCCTGGTGCTCGGAGGCCTGGGCCAGGTGCATCGCCGTGGCCTGGGTTTCCTGCACCGCAGCGGCGACCTGGCCGGCGGTGAGGTTGATGGTCGCCACCAGGTCGCGCAGTTGATCCACCGAGTAATTGATGGAGTCGGCGATGGTGCCGGTGAAGTCCTCGGTGACCGAGGCCGTGACGGTCAGGTCGCCATCGGCCAGGTCTTCGATCTCATCCAGCAACCGCATGATCGCGTTCTGGTTGCGCTCGTTCTTTTGTGCGGTTTCGTGCAACTGGCGATTGGTTTCGCGGACCATCACCAGGCCAATCAGGATGATCGACATCAGCGCCAGCAAACCCAGCACATAGCCGCCGATGGTATTGATGGAGCGCCCGCCGGCGAGGTTTTCGAAGGCCGTGGCCAGGTGCGAAGCCTCGTCGAGCAGGGTCTGCGACAGGTTGAAAATATTGCCGGCCGATTCGCGGACCTTGAACAGCTCCGGGGAGGTCTCGAGGATTTCGTCCACCGAACCGGAGACGAACTCGAAGAGCTCGCTGATTTCGCTCAGGCGTGCCCGGGCATCGCGGTCCTGGACCTGGGATATCTTCAGGGCCGGGTCACCTTGCAACATGCCATTGAGCACCTGGCCAAAACGCGCGGCGTCGCGACCGAAGGTGTCGGCGGCCTGGCTGGCGTTTTCGTCCCCCGCCAGCACGGTATTCACCGCGCCGAGGATCCGTTCGGCCAGCAACGACTGGCGCTGGGCCATGGCCACCTGGGCGGCCGGCGCACCGCGTTGCAGCAGGATCTCGACGACTTTTTCGTACTCGACCTGCAACTGCGGCACGGTTTCGGCCAGGGTCGCCGCCACCTGGTGCAGTGACAACACGGTCTGTTCGCTGGAGAGGATGGCATCGGTGTTCTTGAGCAGGCGCTCCCAATCCAGCTGCACGGCGCGCATCTGCGGACGCAGGGTGGCCGGAGCAGGGGGCAGGCCGGTCACCGGGTCGCCCTGTTTCAGGGAGCCCCAGCGCTGAGCGAAGTCATTGCGCGCATCGCTCAGCAGCTTGAACGCCGCGGGCTTGCCGGCGGCGGCCTCGGTGGCGTTCTTGGCGATGCGCTGGGACAGCACCCGCAGCTCACCGGCATGGCCGATGTACTGTTTGTCATAGGTGGATTGGGTGTTGAGGTAGGCGAAGTTGGCGAACAGCAGCATGATGAAGACGATCAGCGCGACGAACAGCACGATGATCTGCGAACGACTGCGCGACGCTTCCAGTGGCTTGCCTGTTTTTGCTTTGATCATCGGTTCTCGCCTGTACTGCCCAATCCAACTTACTGCCATTAACTGTAGTGTTGTGCAGTCTGCTCAATCAGTGTGGCTCTGTGGGAGCAAGGCTTGCCCGCGATGAGAACGACACAGTTTTTTCGTCAACCGAGGCGCCGCCATCGCGAGCAAGCTTTGCTCCCACAGGTTTGCTCCCACAAAGGGCCTGCGCTGCATCTCGTTAAATCGCCACATCCATGAACCCCGGCGACCGCGCCAGGGCAAACGGGCTGAACACTTGCCACTCGCGCTCGCCGCCAAACCGGCCCTTGACGAAGGCCGCTTCCGGGCCGTCGAGGTCGTCCACCAGCGTCGGTTCCAGGCTGTCCTGGGCAAAATGCTGCAGCCCAAGGACCTCGTCCACCAGCAACCCGGCGAACACCTCGTCGTGGTCCACCACCAGCACGCGCCGCTGCTTGCGCACGCTCGACAGCTCATGGCCGAAGAACCCGCACAAGTCCATCAACGGCAACAAACGCCCGCGCAGGTTAGCTACGCCACGCACCCACGGCTTGACCCCGGGCAAATGCGTGTGACGTGGTTCGTGCAGCACTTCGCTGACTTCGCCCATCGGCGCCACGTACCAGTGCTCGCCCAGGCGAAAGCCGATGCCGCTCCAACCGGCGCGATGGGTTGGCTGGGAGGGCAGGTCCGCCCCCAGCAACCGGCAGCGCCGGTCGATCTGCAGCAGCAGTTCGAATGCGGTCAGGGATTGGCTCATGGCCGCGCCGTCAGCCCGCCAGTACTTTGTTCAGGGTCGCGATCAGGGTTTCTTCGTCCACCGGCTTGGTCAGGTAGTCCTTCGCCCCTTGGCGCGTGCCCCAGACCTTGTCGGTGTCCTGGTCCTTGGTGGTGATGATGATCACGGGGATGTGGCCGGTGTCCGGGTCCTTGGTCAGCTGGCGCGTGGCCTGGAAACCGTTGAGGCCGGGCATGACGATGTCCATCAGCACCGCATCGGGTTTTTCCTGGCGGGCCAGGGCCACGCCATCGGCGCCATTCTCGGCCTTAAGAACCTCGTGGCCATGCTTTTCCAGCATGCCGGTCAGTTTGTACATTTCAGTCGGCGAATCATCGACGATCAGAACTCGTGCCATGGTGTTCCCCATTTTCTTGTTGACCCCAGGCCCGTTGGCCAAGTGTCATTAATGTGCCTGGTGCGGCTGGACAGCGGCAAAGCCCGGAACATGGGCCTGTATCGCGCCCAGCAGTTCTTCCTTGCTGAACGGCTTGGTCAAAAACTGATCGGAACCGACGATGCGTCCCTTGGCCTTGTCGAACAACCCGTCGCGGGACGACAGCATGATCACCGGCGTGGCCTTGAACGCACTGTTGTTCTTGATCAGGGCACAGGTCTGGTAGCCATCCAGGCGCGGCATCATGATGTCGACAAAAATGATGCCCGGATGATGGTCGGCGATCTTGGCCAGGGCATCGAAGCCATCGACGGCCGTGATCACCTCGCAGCCCACGTTGCGCAGCAAGGTTTCGGCGGTGCGGCGGATGGTCTTCGAGTCGTCGATGACCATGACCTTCAAGGCGCTGGGTTGCTGCTGCGTGAGATGCTCTGCCATTGCCACTGCGAACCGGTTTTTAACGCGTAAGTGTGATCGACAGCGCAAACCCTTGATGTTCAAGGCCCGCACGTCACATGGCAGCCTTTTTAGCACAGTCTCCATCGCCGATCTATCGGCCGCTCGGCGCGGTGGTTTTTCCTTGACCGCCAATCTTCCGGGCGCCACTCTGACGCCACTTTTTCGCACCAATATGTGCCCATCACATTTCGAGGAACCAAGCCATGAGCGTACGCGTCGGCATTGTCATGGACCCTATCGCCAGCATTTCCTATAAAAAGGATAGCTCGCTGGCCATGCTGCTGGCCGCTCAGAAGCGCGGCTGGGAACTGTTCTACATGGAGCAGCGCGACCTCTACCAGGCCGAAGGCCAGGCTCGGGCGCGGATGAAACCGCTGAAAGTCTTCGCCAACCCCGAGAAGTGGTTTGAGCTGGGCACCGAGAGCGACGCGCTGCTGAGCGACCTGGACGTGATCCTGATGCGCAAGGATCCGCCGTTCGACATGGAGTTTGTGTACTCCACCTACCTGCTGGAACAGGCTGAAAACGCCGGCGTGCTGGTGGTCAACAAGCCCCAGAGCCTGCGCGACTGCAACGAAAAGCTGTTCGCCACGCTGTTCCCGCAGTGCACGCCGCCGACCATCGTCAGCCGTCGCCCGGACGTGTTGCGCGCATTTGCCGACCATCACGGCGACGTGATCCTCAAGCCCCTGGACGGCATGGGCGGCTCCTCGATCTTCCGGCACACCGCCGGCCACCCGAACCTCTCGGTGATCCTGGAAACCCTGACCTTGCACGGCAAGCAGCAGATCATGATCCAGGGTTACCTGCCGGCCATCGTCGATGGCGACAAACGCATCCTGATGATCGACGGCGAACCGGTGGACTATTGCCTGGCACGCATCCCGGCAGCCGGCGAAACCCGCGGCAACCTGGCGGCTGGCGGGCGTGGCGAGGCGCGTCCGTTGACCGACAAGGATCGCTGGATCGCCGCCCAGGTCGGCCCGACCCTGCGTGAAAAAGGCCTGCTGTTCGTGGGCCTGGACGTGATCGGCGAGCACCTGACGGAAATCAACGTCACCAGCCCGACCTGCATCCGCGAGATCGACAATGCCTTTGGCACCGACATCGGTGGCATGCTGATGGATGCCATCGATCAGAAGCTCAAGGCTCGTTGATCCAGATCTGCTGAAGGAAACCCACATTGCGTTATCATGCCCGGCCTGAAAAAAACGCGATGTTGGTTTCCTTGCCATGACACTCCCGTCCGATCTGCCCCAAGAGCTCGCCCATCGTGGCGTGCGCCCGGCTGATCGCCTCGGTTTTACCCTGTTCCTGGCGGCGTTGATCCACCTGGCCCTGCTGCTGGGCGTCGGTTTTGCCACGGTCGAGCCCAAGCAGATCAGCCAGACCCTGGAAATCACCCTGGCCACCTTCAAGAGCGAGACCAAGCCCAAGAAGGCCGACTTCCTCGCCCAGGAAAACCAGCAAGGCAGCGGCACCCTGGAAAAAAAGGCGATCCCCAAGACCACCGAGATCGCGCCGTTCCAGGATACCAAGGTACAAAAAGTCACTCCGCCGCCAGCCGCCAAGCCCGAGGTGCAGGAGACGGCGCCCAAGGCAGCCGTGACCACCGTGGCGCCGAAGCCGAAAAAGGCCCCGGTCAAGGAAGAGGTCAACCCTGATCCCAAGCCCAGGGCCCCCGAACCAACCTTCGACAGCTCGCAGTTGTCCAGCGACATCGCCAGCCTGGAAGCCGAACTGGCCCAGGAGCAACAGCTCTATGCCAAGCGCCCGCGTATCCACCGCCTGAGCGCCGCCTCGACCATGCGTGACAAGGGCGCCTGGTACAAGGACGAATGGCGCAAGAAGGTCGAGCGCATCGGCAATCTCAACTATCCCGACGAAGCACGGCGCAAACAGATCTACGGCAACCTGCGGCTAATGGTCTCGATCAACCGTGACGGCTCGCTGTATGAAGTGCTGGTGCTCGAATCTTCCGGCCAGCCGCTTTTGGACCAGGCCGCCCAACGGATCGTGCGCCTGGCCGCACCGTTCGCGCCGTTTACCGGGGACCTGTCGGACATCGACCGGCTGGAAATCATCCGCACCTGGAAGTTCGCCCGGGGTGATCGGCTTTCCAGTAACTGAGCCGCATCGATGATGGCAGGGACTTGTGGGAGCGGGCTGTGTGGGAGCAAGGCTTGCCCGCGATGAAAACGCCGCGGTCTCTTGAGGACCGCAGCGCCTGGATCGCGAGCAAGCTTTGCTCCCACAAAGCTCGCTCCCACAGGGGATTGGTGACAGTCTCAGGTATTTCCTGGCTTGTCAGTTCGGCCCTGCGCCGCCACACTAGCGCCTATGAAAAACGTCAGCCCCACCTACCTCAAGCATCACTTCCTGATTGCCATGCCGCACATGGCAGATCCGAATTTTGCCCACACCTTGACCTACATCGTCGAGCACACGGCCAATGGGGCCATGGGGCTGGTAATCAATCGCCCGCAGGAATTGAACCTGGCGGACATCCTGGAGCAGTTGCGCCCCGACGTGGAACCGCCACTCTTGTGCCAGCACGTGCCGATTTTCATCGGCGGCCCGGTGCAGACCGACCGCGGTTTCGTGCTCCATCCGTCGGGCCCCAAATACCAGGCCACTGTGGATCTGGACGGGGTATCACTGTCCACCTCCCAGGACGTGCTGTTCGCCATCGCCGACGGCGTCGGCCCGGAGAAAAGCCTGATCGCCCTCGGCTATGCCGGTTGGGAACCTGGGCAACTGGAAGCCGAGCTGGCCGACAACGCCTGGCTGACCTGTCCGTTCGACGCCGACATCCTGTTCAACACCAGCAGCGAATTGCGCCTGGAAGCGGCGGCCAGCCGGCTGGGGGTCAACCTCAGCCTGCTCACCAGCCAGGCAGGACACGCCTGATGGCCCTGCGCTTGCTGCTGGGCTTCGATTACGGCACCAAACAGATCGGCGTAGCGGTCGGCCAGGTCATTACCGGCCAGGCCCGCGAGTTGTGCACCTTGAAGGCGCAGAATGGCGTTCCGGACTGGAACCAGGTCGAAGCGCTGATCAAGGAATGGAAACCCGATGCCGTGGTGGTCGGCCTGCCGCTGAACATGGACGGCACGCCCAGTGACATGTGCCTGCGCGCCGAAAAGTTCGCCCGCCGGCTCAACGGCCGCTACAACCTGCCCTTCTATACCCATGACGAGCGCCTGACCACTTTCGAGGCCAAGGGCGAGCGCCTGGTGCGCGGCGGGCAGAAAGGCAGTTACCGCGACAACCCGGTGGACGCCATCGCCGCTGCCCTGCTGCTGCAAGGCTGGCTCGACGCCAACGCTGCCCTGTTCGAAACCTGATTTTTTGAAAGCGCCGCCAAGGCGCTTTCTCTTAGCGATAGACCGCGCCATTCACCACCGGCCCGGGAACCTGAAGGAGCCAGCATGAGCCTGCCCAATCCTGCCGAACTGATCAGCCAGATGGCGATTCGTCTCAAGGCACACCTGGAACACCGCGGCATCAGCGAGCCGCGCTACATCGGTATTCGCACCGGTGGCGTCTGGGTCGCCCAGGCCTTGCTCGAAGCACTGGGCAGCCAATCGCCACTGGGCACCCTGGACGTGTCCTTCTACCGCGACGACTTCAGCCAGAACGGCCTGCACCCGCAAGTGCGCCCCTCGGCCCTGCCGTTCGAGATCGAAGGCCAGCATCTGGTACTGATCGACGACGTGCTGATGAGTGGCCGGACCATCCGCGCCGCCATGAACGAACTGTTCGACTACGGCCGCCCGGCCAGCGTGACGCTGGTGTGCCTGCTGGACCTGGACGCCGCCGAGCTGCCGATCCGGCCGAACGTGGTCGGTGCGACGCTGACGTTGGCTGCCCACGAGCGGGTCAAGCTCTCCGGCCCGTCGCCGCTGCAACTCGAACTGCAAGACCTTGCCCTTTAACTGCCCTTGTAAGAGTCCATCGCGATGACGCCTCTCGAAACCAAGCGCCCGCTGCAGCTCAACGATCAGGGCCAGCTGCGGCACTTCCTGTCCCTCGACGGCCTGCGCCGCGAGCTGCTGACGGAAATCCTCGACACTGCCGACTCGTTCCTCGAAGTCGGTGCCCGGGCGGTGAAGAAAGTCCCGTTGCTGCGCGGCAAGACCGTGTGCAACGTGTTCTTCGAAAACTCCACCCGCACCCGCACCACCTTCGAACTGGCGGCCCAGCGGCTGTCGGCGGACGTGATCACCCTCAACGTGTCCACATCCTCGGCGAGCAAGGGTGAAACCCTGCTCGACACCCTGCGCAACCTCGAAGCCATGGCCGCCGACATGTTCGTCGTGCGCCACGGCGACTCCGGCGCGGCGCACTTCATTGCCGAACACGTCTGCCCGCAAGTGGCGATCATCAACGGCGGCGACGGCCGTCACGCCCACCCGACCCAGGGCATGCTGGACATGCTGACCATCCGTCGGCACAAGGGCAGCTTCGAAAACCTGTCGGTGGCCATCGTCGGCGACATCCTGCACTCGCGGGTGGCCCGCTCCAACATGCTGGCCCTCAAGACCCTCGGCTGCCCGGACATTCGCGTGATCGCACCGAAAACCCTGCTGCCCATCGGCGTCGAGCAATACGGCGTGAAGGTCTACACCGACATGACCGAAGGCCTCAAGGATGTGGACGTGGTGATCATGCTGCGCCTGCAACGCGAGCGCATGACCGGCGGCCTGCTGCCCAGCGAAGGCGAGTTCTACCGCCTGTTCGGCCTGACCACCGCACGCCTGGCCGGGGCCAAGCCGGACGCCATCGTCATGCACCCGGGGCCGATCAACCGCGGCGTGGAGATCGAGTCGGCGGTGGCCGACGGGCCGCACTCGGTGATTCTCAACCAGGTGACCTACGGCATCGCCATCCGCATGGCCGTGCTGTCCATGGCCATGAGCGGGCAAACGGCCCAGCGCCAATTCGACCAGGAGAACGCCCAGTGAAGCTCAGCATTCTCGGCGCACGCGTGATCGATCCAGCCAGTGGCCTGGATCAAGTGACTGATATCCATATCGATGCCTGCAAGATCGTCGCCCTTGGCGCGGCGCCAGCGGGTTTCGTCGCGGTCGAGACCCTCGACGCCCAAGGCCTGGTGGCCGCTCCCGGCCTGGTGGACCTGAACGTCGCCCTGCGCGAACCGGGCTACAGCCGCAAAGGCAGCATCGTCAGCGAAACCCGGGCCGCCGCTGCCGGTGGCGTGACCAGCCTGTGCTGCCCACCGCAGACCAAACCGGTGCTGGACACCTCGGCCGTGGCCGAACTGATCCTCGACCGCGCCCGCGAGGCCGGCAATACCAAGGTCTTCCCGATTGGCGCACTGAGCAAGGGCCTGGACGGCGAGCAACTGGCCGAGCTCATCGCCCTGCGTGACGCCGGTTGCGTGGCGTTCGGCAACGGCCTGAACAGTTTCCGCAACACCCGCACCCTGTGCCGTGCCCTGGAATACGCGGCGACCTTCGGCCTGACGGTGATCTTCAACTCCCAGGACCACGACCTGGCCGAAGGCGGCCTGGCCCACGAAGGCCCGACCGCCAGTTTCCTCGGCCTGCCGGGCATCCCGGAAACCGCCGAGACCGTGGCCCTGGCCCGGGACCTGCTGTTGGTGGAGCAAAGCGGCGTGCGCGCCCACTTCAGCCAGTTGACCAGTGCTCGCGGTGCGGCACTGATCGCCCAGGCCCAGGCCCGCGGCTTGCCGGTGACCGCCGATGTGGCGCTGTACCAGTTGATCCTGACCGACGAAGCACTGATCGATTTCAACAGCGTCTATCACGTCCAGCCGCCGCTGCGCACCCGCGCCGACCGCGATGGCCTGCCATTTCCAGCCATCACCAACCCCATGAGCGCGATGCCAAGCTGGCACCGTTCGGCGCCACCGAGCCGGGCATCAGCAGCGTCGAACTGCTGCTGCCGCTGGCCCTGACGCTGGTGGAAGACGGCTTGCTGGACCTGCCAACCCTGCTGGCACGCCTGAGCGCCGGCCCGGCCCAGGCGCTGCAACTGCCGGCGGGGAAACTCGCGGTTGGCGCCGCGGCGGACCTGGTGCTGTTCGACCCTGCCGCCTCCACCGTGGCCGGTGAAGCCTGGCGCTCCAAGGGTGACAACTGCCCGTTCCTCGGCCATAGCCTGCCGGGTGTGGTGCGTTACACCCTGATGGATGGGCGGATTACTCACCAGGCCTGAAAAACTGCGTCGCCTGCTTCGCGAGCAAGCCCGCTCCCACATTGGATTTGAGGTGTTCACAAAATAATGTGTTCACCAAAGATCCTTGTGGGAGCGGGCTTGCTCGCGAATGCAGGCGACTCGATCTGCCGGTCTTACTAAAAAGCCCCACGCTTCTGCGCATTACGAATCGACACCTGATCGTTCAGCGTCCAGAAGTCATACAACACCCCCAGGAAAAACACCCCACCGGTCAGCAGGTAAAGGATCCCGCTGAGCCATTTGCCCTGGTACATGCGGTGTACGCCCAGCACCCCGAGAAACGTCAGCAGAATCCACGCCACGCTGTATTCGATAGGCCCCGGAGTGAAACGCAGGTCCGCTTCACGATCCATGGCCGGAATCAGGAACAAGTCGATCAGCCAACCAATGCCCAGCAGGCCGAAGGTGAAGAACCAGATCGTGCCCGTGACCGGCTTGCCGTAATAGAAACGATGGGCACCGGTGAACCCGAAAATCCACAGCAGATACCCAATGACCTTGCTGTGGGTATCGCGGATTGCATCCTGCTGATAGCTGTTCATGAATGGCCTCTTTTGCCTCGATAGATAAATTTTTTCTGACTTTGTGTGACTTTTTCGTGTCTGCCCGACAAGCGGTCCTGGGCGCCACGAACCGACGAAAGCCCCGTAGCATAGGGGTTCTGTCGGACAATCAGGTCAAGTTGTCGCATTTTGCTGGGTTTTGCGCTGCGTTTCGAATCGACAAACGGCCTCTGGAACGCAAAAAAAGCTGTTATAAAGTTGCGCGCCAACCTTTAAGAGCCTTGCCTAATGCGTCCATTTTTCAAGACATGGCTAACCATCTGCCTATTATTGCCACTGGCTGCCCACGCCACCAATCGTGAGCAACGTCTTCCCAACGTCAACGGCTATACCCCGAAATCCCATGTTTCTGCTTCCTTGAGCAAGAACAAGCCAAGCGTCCAGCGCGTGAGCACAGCCAACAGCAAGCTGGTCCCGCCGATGGCGACCAAAGCGAGCAGCAACGTGTTGAGTCGCGCCGTGAATGTACTTGGTACACCTTATCGTTGGGGCGGCAGTAGCCCAAGTAAAGGGTTCGATTGCAGCGGGTTGGTGAAATACGCCTTCAACGACGCCACCTTCGACCTGCCGCGCACCTCCAACGCCATGGCCACCGGTCATGGCGAGAAAGTCGAGCGCAAGGACCTCAAGCCCGGTGACCTGATCTTCTTCAAGCTCAAGAGCCGCCGGGTCAACCACGTGGCCATCTACCTGGGCAACGACCGCTTCATCCACGCCCCGCGCCGTGGCAAGTCGGTGAGCATCGACACCCTGAACAAACCGTACTGGAACAGTCACTACGTGGTCGCCAAGCGCGTGCTGCCGAAAGAGCCGGGCGCGATGCGGGTGGTTCAGCGCTGATCACCGGCCTCTGTGGCGAGGGGATTTATCCCCGCTGGGGCGCGAAGCGCCCCCCCACAAGGCTTGCACCAACCTCCCCGCCCCCTCTAGAAGTTATCCGGCGTACGCGCCCGCTCCCGCGCATGTTCGCGGCTGATCAGCCCCTTGCTCACCAAGTCCTTCAGGCACATGTCCAGCGTCTGCATCCCCAGCGAACCGCCGGTCTGGATCGCCGAGTACATCTGCGCCACCTTGTCTTCGCGGATCAGGTTCCGAATGGCCGAGGTCCCCAGCATGATTTCATGCGCCGCGATCCGGCCGCCGCCGATTTTCTTGACCAGCGTCTGGGAGATCACCGCCTGCAACGACTCCGACAACATCGAGCGAACCATGGACTTCTCGTCACCGGGGAACACGTCCACCACCCGGTCAATGGTCTTGGCCGCCGACGTGGTGTGCAGGGTGCCGAACACCAGGTGCCCGGTTTCCGCGGCGGTCAGCGCCAGACGAATGGTTTCCAGGTCGCGCATCTCGCCCACCAGGATCACGTCCGGGTCCTCCCGCAGGGCCGAACGCAGGGCCGTGGAGAAACCCTGGGTGTCGCGGTGCACCTCACGCTGGTTGATCAGGCATTTGCGCGGTTCGTGAACGAATTCGATAGGGTCTTCGATGGTGAGGATGTGATGGTGCTTGTGGCTGTTCAAGTAATCGATCATGGCCGCCAGGGTGGTGGACTTGCCTGAACCGGTCGGCCCGGTCACCAATACCAACCCGCGCGGCGATTCGGTCACTTTGCGAAACACCTCGCCCATCCCCAGGTCTTCCATGGTCAGGACTTTCGACGGAATGGTCCGAAACACCGCCCCCGCACCGCGATTCTGGTTGAAGGCGTTGACCCGGAACCGTGCGACGCCCGGCACGTCGAAGGAAAAATCGGTCTCCAGAAACTTTTCGTAATCTACTCGTTGCCGGTCGTTCATGATGTCGTAGATCAGTTCATGAACCTGCTTGTGGTCCAGCGCTGGCAGGTTGATGCGCCTGACATCGCCATCGACACGGATCATCGGTGGCAGCCCGGCGGACAGGTGCAGGTCCGACGCGCCCTGCTTGGCGCTGAACGCCAGTAACTCAGTGATATCCATAGCGCTCCTCAATTCCAGTAGAATGCCGCGAACCTCACCGCTGGCGCTTCTTTATGTCCACGATAGCAGACAACATCGCTCAGGTTAGTTCGCGCATCCGTGCTGCGGAGCAGGCCGCCCAGCGTGCCGAACACAGTGTCAAACTGCTGGCCGTGAGCAAGACCAAACCCGTCCAGGCCTTGCGCGAAGCCTATGCCGCCGGCCTGCGGGACTTCGGCGAGAACTACCTGCAAGAAGCCTTGGGCAAACAGCTCGAACTGACCGACCTGCCCTTGATCTGGCACTTCATCGGCCCCATTCAATCGAACAAGACGCGCGCTATCGCCGAACACTTCGACTGGGTGCATTCCGTGGATCGCTTGAAAATTGCACAGCGTCTGTCCGAGCAGCGTCCGGCCGACTTGCCACCGCTGAACATCTGCATTCAGATCAACGTCAGCGGTGAAGCCAGCAAATCCGGCTGCACCCCGGCGGACCTGCCCGCCCTGGCCAGCGCCATCAGCGCCCTGCCCCGCCTGAAACTGCGCGGGTTGATGGCGATTCCCGAACCCACCGAAGACCGCGCCGCCCAGGATGCTGCCTTTGCCGCTGTCCAACGCTTGCAAGCCAGCCTCGCACTACCGTTGGACACCCTTTCCATGGGCATGAGCCACGACCTTGAGTCAGCCATCGCCCAAGGCGCCACTTGGGTACGCATCGGTACGGCCCTGTTTGGCGCCCGCGACTACGGTCAATCCTGAAACATGGCCGACTCATCTTTTTATAAGGACCTGTCATGAGCAACACGCGTATTGCCTTCATCGGCGCCGGCAACATGGCCGCCAGCCTGATCGGCGGCCTGCGGGCCAAGGGCCTGGACGCTTCTTTGATCCGCGCCAGCGATCCGGGTGAAGAGACCCGCACCCGGGTGAGCAGCGAACACGGCATCGAAACCTTCGCCGACAACGCCCAGGCCATCGACGGCGCGGACGTCATCGTGCTGGCGGTCAAGCCGCAGGCGATGAAAACCGTCTGCGAAGCCCTGCGCCCAAGTCTCAAGCCTCATCAACTGGTGGTGTCGATTGCCGCCGGCATCACGTGCGCCAGCATGAACAACTGGCTCGGCGAGCAGCCGATCGTACGCTGCATGCCCAATACCCCGGCACTGCTGCGCCAGGGCGTCAGCGGCCTGTTCGCCATTTCCCAAGTGTCCGCCGCACAACGCCAGCAGGCCGAGGAGCTGCTGTCGGCTGTCGGCCTGGCACTGTGGCTGGACACCGAACAGCAACTGGACGCCGTTACCGCCGTCTCCGGCTCGGGCCCGGCGTACTTCTTCCTGCTGATCGAAGCCATGACCGCCGCCGGCGAGAAACTCGGCCTGCCCCGGGAAACCGCCGCCAGGCTGACCTTGCAGACCGCCCTCGGTGCCGCGCACATGGCGGTGTCCAGCGACGTCGATGCGGCCGAGCTGCGTCGCCGCGTCACCTCACCGGCCGGCACCACTGAAGCGGCCATCAAATCGTTCCAGGCCGGGGGCTTCGAAGCCCTGGTGGAAAAAGCACTCGGCGCCGCCGCGCACCGCTCGGCCGAAATGGCCGAACAACTGGGCCAATAAGGAGTTATTCATGATTGGATTGAACACTGCAGCGGTCTACGTGCTGCAAACCCTCGGCAGCCTGTACCTGCTGATCGTGCTGCTGCGCTTCGTGCTGCAACTGGTGCGCGCCAACTTCTACAACCCACTGTGCCAGTTCATCGTCAAGGCCACCCAGCCGCTGCTCAAGCCCCTGCGCCGGATCATCCCGAGCCTGTTCGGCCTGGACATGTCGTCGCTGGTCCTGGCGATCCTCGTGCAACTGGCGCTGATGGCCCTGACCCTGCTGCTGACCTACGGCACCACCGGCAACCCGCTGCAACTGCTGATCTGGTCGCTCATTGGCGTGACCGCGCTGTTCCTGAAGATTTTCTTCTTCGCCATGATCATCAGCGTGATCCTGTCGTGGGTTGCGCCGGGCAGCCATAACCCGGGCGCCGAGCTGGTGAACCAGATCTGCGAGCCGGCCCTGGCGCCGTTCCGCCGCATCCTGCCGAACCTTGGCGGCCTGGATATTTCGCCGATCCTGGCGTTCATGGTGCTCAAGCTGATCGACATGCTGGTGATCAACAACCTGGCGGCGATGACCATGATGCCGGAAATCCTGCGGTTGCTGATCTGACCCGATACCGGTCTGATCAGTCAGCACCTCTCTCTGTGGGAGCAAAGCTTGCTCGCGAAACAGGCACCTCGGTCCCCAAAAGACCGCATCGTCCCCGCCGCGGGCAAGCCTTGCTCCCACAGGGTTTACGTCCACCGAAGAATCAGCGCCGCCCTTTGCTTGCCGCCTACCCCAGCGGTCTTTAGACTTACGCCTCATTTCAACGCGAGCAGGGTCGATGCCAGCTGCCTTTCCCCCCGATTCCGTTGGTCTGGTGACGCCGCAAACGGCGCATTTCAGCGAGCCCCTGGCCCTGGCCTGCGGCCGTTCGTTGCCAGCCTATGACCTGATCTACGAAACCTACGGCACCCTCAATGCCACGGCGAGCAACGCCGTGCTGATTTGCCACGCCTTGTCGGGGCATCACCACGCCGCCGGCTACCACAGCGTCGACGACCGCAAGCCCGGCTGGTGGGATAGCTGCATCGGCCCGGGCAAGCCCATCGACACCAGCAAGTTCTTCGTGGTCAGCCTGAACAACCTGGGCGGCTGCAACGGCTCCACCGGCCCCAGCAGCCTCAACCCGGACACCGGCAAACCTTTCGGCGCCGATTTCCCGGTGCTGACCGTGGAAGACTGGGTTCACAGCCAGGCACGCCTGGCCGATCGCCTCGGGGTCGGCCAGTGGGCCGCCGTGATCGGTGGCAGCCTGGGGGGCATGCAGGCCCTGCAATGGACCATCACCTACCCGGACCGCGTGCGCCACTGCCTGGCAATCGCCTCGGCCCCCAAGCTGTCGGCGCAGAACATCGCCTTCAACGAAGTGGCACGCCAGGCGATCCTCACCGACCCGGAGTTCCACGGCGGCTCGTTCCAGGAACACGGCGTGATCCCCAAGCGCGGGCTGATGCTGGCGCGGATGGTCGGGCACATCACCTACCTGTCCGACGACTCCATGGGCGAGAAATTCGGCCGTGGCCTCAAGAGCGAAAAGCTCAACTACGACTTCCACAGCGTCGAGTTCCAGGTCGAGAGCTACCTGCGTTATCAGGGTGAAGAGTTCTCCGGGCGCTTTGACGCCAACACGTACCTGTTGATGACCAAGGCACTGGACTACTTCGATCCAGCAGCGAACTTCGACGATAACCTGGCGAAAACCTTCGCCAACGCCACCGCCAAGTTCTGCGTGATGTCGTTCACCACCGACTGGCGCTTCTCCCCGGCGCGCTCGCGAGAGCTGGTGGACGCGCTGATGGCCGCGCGCAAGGACGTCTGCTACCTGGAAATCGACGCGCCCCAGGGCCACGACGCCTTTTTGATCCCGATCCCGCGTTACCTGCAGGCGTTCGGCAACTACATGAACCGTATAACGCTGTGAGGACGCCATGAGAGCCGATCTGGACATCATCCAGGAATGGATCCCCGCCGGCAGCCGCGTGCTCGACCTGGGCTGCGGCAACGGCGAACTGCTGACCTGGCTGCGGGACAACAAGCAAGTCAGCGGCTACGGCCTGGAAAACGACCCGGACAACATCGCCGAGTGCGTCGCCAAGGGCATCAACGTCATCGAGCAAGACCTGGACAAGGGCCTGGGCAACTTCGCCAGCAACAGCTTCGACGTCGTGGTCATGACCCAGGCCCTGCAAGCGGTGCACTACCCGGACAAGATCCTCGACGAAATGCTGCGGGTCGGTCGCCAGTGCATCATCACCTTCCCCAACTTCGGTCACTGGCGCTGCCGCTGGTACCTGGCGAGCAAGGGCCGCATGCCGGTCTCGGATTTCCTGCCCTACACCTGGTACAACACGCCGAACATCCACTTCTGCACCTTCGAGGATTTCGAAGCGCTGTGCCGCGAACGCGAAGCCAAGGTCATCGATCGCCTGGCCGTCGACCAGCAACACCGCCACGGGTGGGCCAGCAAGCTATGGCCTAATCTGTTAGGTGAGATAGGCATCTATCGGGTCAGCAGCCCAGGCCTTACCGATCATCAGGTCGCGGTGTGAGCCCCCGACCTCACCAGGAGCACGACATGAACCGTCTAGCGTTGTTTCTCATCACCGCTTGCCTGAGCGTTGGCGCCATGGCCGCCGACGCGATCAAGGGCGAGCGCAAGGAAGTGTTCGGTGATATCACCGTGCACTACAACACCTTCAACTCCACCTTCCTGACACCGGACATCGCCAAGGGCGCCGAGCTGATTCGCAGCAAGCAACAAGGTGTGATCAACGTCTCGGTGCTCAAGGATGGCAAGCCCTTGATGGCCCAGGTCAGCGGCACGGTGAAAGACCTCACCAGCCAGAGCGTCCCGCTGCAATTCAAGCAGGTGACCGAGCAAGGCGCGATCTACTACATCGCCCAGTATCCGGTGCCCCAGCAGGAAACCCGCACCTTCGAGATCAAGGTGCAGACCGGCGACAAGATCAACACCATCAACTTCAACCAGGAACTGTTCCCGGGCCAATGATCAATTTCACCCAACTCGTACTGGCCAGCCACAACGCCGGCAAACTCAAGGAACTGCAAGCCATGCTCGGCGGGTCGGTGCAGTTGCACTCGATTGGCGAGTTCAGCCAGGTGGAACCGGAAGAGACCGGCCTGTCGTTTGTCGAGAACGCCATCCTCAAGGCCCGCAATGCCGCGCGCATCTCAGGCCTGCCGGCGCTGGCCGACGATTCCGGGCTGGCCGTGGACTTCCTCGGCGGTGCGCCGGGCATTTACTCGGCCCGTTACGCTGACGGCAAAGGTGACGCGGCGAACAACGCCAAGCTGCTCGACGCCCTCAAGGACGTGCCCGAAGCCGAGCGCGGCGCGCAGTTCGTGTGTGTGCTGGCCCTGGTCCGCCATGCCGATGATCCATTGCCGATCCTCTGCGAAGGCCTGTGGCACGGGCGCATTCTCACCGAAGCCAGCGGCGAGCACGGTTTTGGCTATGACCCGTTGTTCTGGGTGCCGGAGCGCAATTGCTCCAGCGCCGAGCTGGGGCCGGTGGAAAAGAACCAACTGAGCCACCGCGCCCGCGCCATGGCCCTGCTGCGTCAACGCCTGGGCCTGCAATGATCGACGACGCTCCCGCACCGCTGATTCATGGCGGTGTACAAACGCCTCGGGCACCGCTGCCGGTGCTGCCGCCCCTGGCGTTGTACGTCCACATCCCGTGGTGCGTGCGCAAATGCCCGTATTGCGACTTCAACTCCCACACCGCCAGCCCACAGTTGCCGGAAGAGGAATACGTCGACGCCTTGCTGGCCGACCTCGACCAGGACTTGCACGCGGTTTATGGTCGCCCGTTGAGTTCGATCTTTTTCGGCGGCGGCACCCCGAGCCTGTTCAGCGCCCAAGCCCTGGGCCGATTGCTCAAGGGCGTGGAAGCGCGGATACCGTTCGCCCAGGACATTGAAATCACCCTGGAAGCCAACCCCGGCACCTTCGAGCAAGAAAAGTTCGTCGCTTACCGGGCCTTGGGCATCAATCGCCTGTCCATCGGTATCCAGAGTTTCCAGCAGGCCAAGCTCGAAGCCCTGGGCCGGATCCACAACGGCGACGAGGCGGTGCGCGCCGCTGGCATGGCCCGTCAGGCCGGTTTCGACAATTTCAACCTGGACCTGATGCATGGGCTGCCCGACCAGTCCCTGGAAGACGCTTTGAGCGACCTGCGCCAGGCCATCGCCTTGAAGCCGACCCATTTGTCCTGGTACCAGCTGACGCTGGAGCCGAACACAGTGTTCTGGAACCAGCCGCCGACTTTGCCCGAAGACGACACGCTGTGGGACATCCAGGAAGCCGGGCAAGCCTTGCTGGCCGAACACGGCTACGCCCAATACGAGGTTTCGGCCTACGCTCAACCCGGTCGGGCGGCGCGGCATAACCTCAATTACTGGAGCTTCGGCGACTTCATCGGCATCGGTGCCGGCGCCCACGGCAAGCTCAGCCATCCGGACGGGCGCATCGTGCGCACCTGGAAGACCCGCCTGCCCAAGGACTACCTCAACCCGGCCAAAAGCTTCCAGGCTGGCGAGAAAAACCTGGCCAATGAAGAGCTGCCGTTCGAGTTCCTGATGAACGCCCTGCGCCTGACCGCAGGCGTGGAAGCGCGGCTGTACCCGGAGCGCACCGGGCTGTCCTTGCAAAGCCTGGCCGAAGGCCGGCGCGAGGCCGAACAAAGCGGGTTGTTGCAGGTCGAACCGACACGTCTGGCGGCCACCGAGCGCGGACAGCTGTTTCTCAACGACTTGCTGCAGACATTTCTGAGCTGATCAACACAAGGAAATCGAATGGATCTGGTACTCGACCTGCTGGCCACCGTGTCCCGCTGGAGCCGCAGCAACCTGTCGGAAATCTCCCTGGCATTGGTAGGCTGCCTGCTGGTGCTGTTTGGTGCCGATATCAAGGGCTGGGTCGAACAACGCCTGGGCAGCATCGCCGGCGCCTTGCGCGTCCCGCTGATCGCCCTGCTGTGCATGATCGGCAGCGGTGCGGCACTGATTTACGCCACGCCGTGGATCGTCAGGGGCTTGAGCCAGTTCAACAACTACAGCCTGGCGCCGGTGTTGTTGGTGGTGCTGGTGTTGATAGGTGTAGTCGCAGATCGACGCTGACCCGGTCACCTAAAACAACGGTGGGAGCGAGCTTCTGTGGGAGCAAAGCTTGCTCGCGATGCAGGCAACTCGGGTTCAAGTGATACCGAGGTGTTGCTGTCGCGAGCAAGCTTTGCTCCCACAGAGCCTTGCTCCCACAGAAGCTCGCTCCCACAGGGGATCCCCTTTCAGCAGGGATTTCTGGTGTTTAAGCCAGCTTCTCGAACTTCAAATCCCAAACCCCATGCCCAAGGCGTTCGCCACGGCGCTCGAACTTGGTGATCGGCCGTTCAGCCGGGCGCGGTACGCACTTGCCGTCTTCGGCCAGGTTGCGATAGCCCGGGGCGACGTTCATCACTTCCAGCATGTATTCGGCGTAGGGTTCCCAGTCGGTGGCCATGTGCAGCACACCGCCGACCTTCAACTTGCTGCGCACCAGTTCAGCGAACGACGCCTGGACGATACGGCGCTTGTGGTGGCGGCTTTTGTGCCAAGGGTCCGGGAAGAACAGCATCAGCCGGTCGAGGCTGTTGTCGGCCACGCAGCGGTTGAGCACTTCGATGGCGTCGCAATCGTAGACCCGCAGGTTGGTCAGCCCTTGGGTCAGCACGCCGTTGAGCAGCGCACCGACGCCGGGACGGTGGACTTCCACACCAATGAAATCCTGTTCCGGCGAAGCGGCAGCCATTTCCAGCAACGAGTGGCCCATGCCGAAGCCAATTTCCAGCGAGCGCGGGGCCGAGCGGCCGAAGACCTGGTCAAAATCCACCGGGGCATCGGCAAGTGGCAGGACAAACAGCGGCGCGCCCTGCTCCAGGCCGCGCTGCTGGCCTTCAGTCATGCGCCCGGCGCGCATCACGAAACTCTTGATGCGGCGGTGCTGGCGCTCTTCGCCTTCTTCCGGCAGGACCGGCGTGTCGTTCGATTCAGTCATCAATGGCTCTTACTTGATCAGACCATCCAGCGGCGAGGAGGCGCTGGCGTAAAGTTTTTTCGGCATGCGGCCAGCCAGGTACGCCAGGCGACCGGCGACGATGGCGTGCTTCATGGCTTCGGCCATCAGGATCGGCTGCTGGGCGTGGGCGATGGCCGAGTTCATCAGCACCGCTTCGCAACCCAGTTCCATGGCGATAGTGGCGTCGGAAGCGGTACCGACACCGGCATCCACCAACACCGGGATCTTGGCTTCTTCCAGGATGATCTGCAGGTTGTACGGGTTGCAGATTCCCAGGCCTGTGCCGATCAGGCCGGCCAGCGGCATGACCGCGATGCAGCCGATTTCCGCCAATTGACGGGCGATGATCGGATCATCGCTGGTGTAGACCATCACGTCGAAGCCTTCCTTGACCAGGGTTTCAGCGGCCTTGAGGGTTTCGATCACGTTGGGGAACAGGGTTTTCTGGTCCGCCAGCACTTCCAGCTTCACCAGGTTGTGGCCGTCGAGCAGCTCACGGGCCAGGCGGCAGGTGCGCACGGCCTCGATAGCGTCGAAGCAACCGGCGGTGTTCGGCAGGATGGTGTAGCGGTCCGGCGGCAGGATATCCAGCAGGTTCGGTTCGCCCGGGTTCTGGCCGATGTTGGTCCGGCGCACGGCGACGGTCACGATTTCGGCGCCCGAGGCCTCGATGGCCAGGCGGGTTTCTTCCATGTCGCGATATTTGCCGGTGCCTACCAGCAAACGCGACTGGTAGGTACGACCGGCCAGGACGAAGGGCTTGTCGCTACGAACGATGCTCATGGGAAATCCTCTGTTGGGGTGAGGTTCTTGCGAAATGCTGCGAAACCGAGGCGACTAGCCGCCACCGATGGCGTGGACCACTTCGACGCTGTCGCCATCGTTCAACGTGGTTTCGGCGTGCTGGCTGCGCGGGACGATATCCAGATTGAGCTCCACCGCGACGCGGCGTCCGGTGAGTTCCAGACGGGTCAACAGGGCCGCAACGGTTTCACCGTCGGGCAGATCAAGGGGTTCGCCGTTCAACTGAATGCGCATGCCGGATGCCGCCATCATTTTTAGGGGCTGGCATTCTAGCCCGATCAGTCTGGGTGACCCAAGCCATTCGTCATGAAATGGACCGCCCGGTCAGCCCAGCCGCCAGGCGGCAAGCCCCAGGCACACCCAACCGATCAGGAACGCCACGCCGCCCAACGGTGTGATGATGCCCAGCTTGCTGATGCCCGTGAGGGTCAGCAGGTACAGGCTGCCGGAGAACAACAGGATGCCAACCACAAATGAAACCCCGGCCCAGGTGACGATGCGACCGGGAATGTGCGTGGCCAGCAGCGCAACACCCAGCAACGCCAGGGTGTGCACCAGTTGGTAGGTGACGCCGGTGTGGAAAATCGCCAGGTAGTCGGCGCTCAGGCGGCCTTTCAGGCCATGGGCGGCAAACGCCCCCAGTGCCACGCCCGTGAAGCCGAAAAAAGCAGCCAGCATCAGAAAGCTACGCAGCATGAGAACTCCAGTCAGACTCGGGGGACAGGGTCTGTATAATGGCCCGCTCGACGGGTTCGGCCAAGCCATCTCTATGCTGCGTTTATTATTTCGACGATTCCTTAAAGCCCTGCTCTGGTTCGCCGTTGGCAGCGTTGTGCTCGTGCTGTTGTTTCGGGTGGTACCGCCGCCGTTCACGGCGCTGATGATCGAGCGCAAGGTTGAATCCTGGTTCGGCGGCGAACCCATCGACCTGCAACGCACCTGGCAGCCTTGGGACCAGATCTCCGACAGCCTGAAAGTCGCAGTGATCGCTGGCGAAGATCAGAAATTTCCCGAGCACTGGGGCTTCGACATCGGCGCGATCCAGGCCGCGTTCGCCCACAATGGGCGTGGCGGTTCGATTCGCGGCGCCAGCACCCTCAGCCAGCAAGTGTCCAAGAACCTGTTCCTGTGGTCGGGCCGCAGCTGGCTGCGCAAGGGGCTGGAGGCTTGGTTCACCGCACTGATCGAAGTGCTCTGGCCCAAGCAGCGGATCCTCGAGGTGTACCTCAACAGCGTCGAGTGGGATGACGGCGTGTTCGGGGCCGAAGCCGCAGCACGGCATCATTTTCGTATCAGCGCCGACGCCTTGTCCCGGCAACAGGCCAGCCTGTTGGCGGCGGTACTGCCCAACCCGCGGAAATGGAGCGCCAGCCGGCCCAGCCCCTATGTGCTACGGCGGGCGGGCTGGATTCGCCAGCAGATGAGCCAGTTGGGGGGCGACAGTTATTTGCTGGAACTCAATAATTCGCGGCGAGCGCCTTGGGCCCAGTAGCCGGACGCTGAAGCCTCTCCCTGCATGATCGTTCCCACGCTCTGCGTGGAAATGCAGCACGGGACGCTCCGCGTCCCAAAGCGTGACGCGGAGCGTCACAGGATGCGTTTCCACGCAGAGCGTGGGAACGATCACAGCAGGGGATTGCATCGCACAAACAAAAACGCCCCGATCATCACTGATCGGGGCGTTTTTATGGCCGCTATCGCAGTCAGGCGGCGATCGACACCTTGAGCTTGTTCATCGCGCTCTTCTCAAGCTGGCGAATCCGCTCGGCCGACACGTTGTACTTCTGCGCCAGGTCGTGCAGCGTGGCTTTTTCCTCGGCCAGCCAGCGCTGGTAGAGGATGTCGCGGCTGCGCTCGTCCAGCACTTCCAGGGCCTCGTGCAGGTTGGTGTTGGAGTTGTCGCTCCAGTCGGCGTCTTCCAGTTGACGCGCCGGGTCGTACCGGTGGTCTTCCAGGTAGTTGGCCGGCGATTGGAAAGCGCTGTCGTCGTCCGCTTCGGCGGCCGGGTCGAAGGCCATGTCATGGCCGGTCAGGCGGCTTTCCATCTCGCGCACTTCCCGCGGCTCTACGCCCAGGCTTTCGGCGACACGATGGACTTCTTCGTTGTTCAGCCAGGCCAGACGCTTCTTCTGGCTGCGCAGGTTGAAGAACAGCTTGCGCTGGGCCTTGGTGGTCGCGACTTTCACGATGCGCCAGTTGCGCAGGATGAACTCGTGGATTTCCGCCTTGATCCAGTGCACCGCAAACGACACCAGGCGCACGCCCATTTCCGGGTTGAAACGCTTGACCGCCTTCATCAGGCCGACGTTGCCTTCCTGGATCAGGTCGGCCTGGGCCAGCCCGTAGCCGGAATAGCTGCGGGCGATATGTACGACAAAACGCAGGTGGGCGAGCACCATCTGCCGAGCCGCCTCAAGATCCTGCTCATAATAGAGACTCTCGGCCAGTTCACGCTCCTGCTCGGGGGTCAGCAAGGGAATGCTGTTGACCGTGTGCACATAGGCCTCCAGGTTCGCACCCGGGACCAGAGCATAAGCAGGTTGCAAAGAAGTGGTCATACGAAAAAACCTCCGACTCACATAACTCGTGCAGTTCAGCACTGCGAAAATTGACCGGGAACCCTAGGACAAGTTCCCACAAAAATTGAAAGGTCAATACACGCAAAAAAACACTTATTTTGGCGCAAGCTCACGCAAGTGGCGTGCGACCGCAATCCATGCACCGATATAACCCAACAGCACCGCGCCAAGCAAGAGCGACAGACCGTCGGCGGCTGGCACACCGGCCAGCGAGAAATCACTGCCGTACAAACCGGCCAACCCTGTTACCGCGTCGTTCAGCCAGTCCAGGCCGAACGCCAATACACCCCAGGACAGAATCCCGGCACCGAAGCCATACAGCGCGCCCATATAAAGGAAGGGCCTGCGTACATAGCTGTCCGTACCGCCGACGAGTTTAATCACTTCTATCTCGGTGCGGCGGTTTTCAATATGAAGACGAATGGTATTGCCTATCACCAAAAGTAATGCAGAAACCAGCAGCACCGTCAGGCCGAAGACAAACCGGTCACCGAGCTTGAGGATCGCCGCAAGACGCTCGACCCAGACTAGATCAAGTTGCGCCTGTTGTACCTTCGGCAACTCGGAAAGTCTTTGTCTTAATGCTTCAAGGGTCGGCTTGTCGACTTCGTTTGGCGTCACCAGCACCACGCCCGGCAGCGGGTTCTCCGGCAGCTCCTTGAGGGCTTCGCCCAGGCCGGACTGCTGCTGGAACTCCTCAAGCGCCTGCTCGCGCCCGATGTATTCGGCATCGGCCACGCCCGGCATGGCCTTGATCTGCTCGCGCAACGCCTGGCCTTCGCCGGGGCTCGCGTCCATCTGCAGGTACAGGGAAATCTGCGCCGCGCGCTGCCAGGAACCGCCCAGGCGCTCCACATTATTCAGCAATAATGACAGGCCCATGGGCAGGCTCAGGGCAACCGCCATCACCATGCAGGTAAAGAAGCTGCCGATGGGTTGCTTGCCCAGGCGCCGCAGACTGTCCAGCAGGCTGGCGCGATGGCTTTCGATCCAGGCGCGCAGCAGCGTGGCGAAGTCCGGGCCGTCGTCATCGTCGCGTTTTTTCTTTTGCGGCTGCGGATCGGAGGCCTTCGGGGCCACGCGTTCGGCCACTTTCGGGCTGCGAGTAGCACTCATACGCCAGCCTCCCCGTCACCAATCAGGCGTCCGCGCTGCAACGTGAGCATGCGGTGACGCATGCGCGCGATCAACGCCAGGTCGTGACTGGCAATCAGCACGCTGGTGCCCAGGCGGTTGATGTCTTCGAATACGCCCATGATCTCCGCCGCCAGGCGCGGGTCGAGGTTACCGGTGGGTTCGTCCGCCAGCAGCAAGGCCGGGCGATGGACGATGGCACGGGCGATGCCGACGCGCTGTTGCTGACCGGTGGACAGGTCGCCCGGGTACAGGTCGGTCTTGTCCGACAGGGCCACACGCTCCAGGGCCGAGTCCACGCGCTTGATGATCTCGGCCTTGGACAGGCCCAGGATCTGCAACGGCAACGCCACGTTGTTGAACACCGTGCGGTCGAACAGCAATTGGTGATTCTGGAACACCACGCCGATCTGCCGTCGCAGGTAGGGAATCTGGGCATTGCTGATGGTGCTCAGGTCCTGGCCGGCCAGCAGCAGTTTGCCGGTGGAGGGCCGCTCCATCGCCAGCAGCAGGCGCAGCAAGGTACTTTTACCGGCGCCGGAATGGCCGGTGACAAACAGAAACTCGCCCCGACGGACCCGAAAGCTCAGCTCATGCAAGCCGACGTGACCGTTCGGATAGCGTTTACCGACCTGTTCGAAACGAATCATGCATGCTCCCGTTCGGCAAACAGTGCCTGGACAAAGGGCTCGGCTTCAAAGGCGCGCAAGTCGTCGATGCCTTCACCCACGCCGATATAGCGGATGGGCAGGCCGAACTGCTTGGCCAGGGCGAAAATCACCCCGCCCTTGGCGGTGCCGTCGAGCTTGGTCAGGGCCAGCCCGGTCAGTTCGACAGTCTGGTTGAATTGCTTGGCCTGGTTGATGGCGTTTTGGCCGGTACCGGCGTCCAGCACCAGCAGCACTTCGTGGGGTGCGTCGGCGTCGAGCTTGCCGATCACCCGGCGCACCTTCTTCAATTCTTCCATCAGGTTGTCTTTGGTGTGCAGGCGACCGGCCGTGTCGGCGATCAACACATCGATGCCACGGGCCTTGGCGGCCTGCACGGCGTCGAAGATCACCGAAGCGGAGTCGGCGCCGGTGTGCTGGGCAATCACTGGGATCTTGTTACGCTCGCCCCACACTTGCAGTTGCTCGACCGCGGCGGCGCGGAAGGTGTCGCCCGCCGCCAGCATGACTTTCTTGCCTTCGAGCTGCAGCTTCTTGGCCAGCTTGCCAATGGTGGTGGTCTTGCCTGCACCGTTGACGCCGACGACCAGGATCACGAACGGCTTGTTCTGCGAGGCGATCACCAGCGGTTTTTCCACCGGTTTGAGCAGGCTGGTCAGCTCGCCTTGCAGGGATTTGTACAGTGCATCGGCGTCGGTCAGCTGCTTGCGCGCGACCTTCTGGGTCAGGCTCTGGATAATCACCGAGGTGGCCTCGACACCGACGTCGGCGGTCAGCAGGCGGGTCTCGATGTCTTCCAGCAATTCGTCGTCGATGACTTTCTTGCCCAGGAACAGGCTGGCCATGCCTTCGCCGATGCTGGCGCTGGTCTTGGACAGGCCTTGCTTGAGGCGGGCGAAGAAACCGACCTTGTTTTCCTCGGCGCTACGGACGGGCTCGACGGGGGCAATGGTTTCCAACAGGGCAGGTGCCGGTTCGGGCGCGACTTGCGCAACCACGGGCGCAACGACGACCGGCGGCTCAATGACAGCGTCGACGACTGGCGCCTCGACAACCTGCGTCGGCGCGGGAATCGGCGGGGTGATATGGGGCGCCGCTTCCTCGACCAGCGCGACCGGCTCTTCCGCCACCGGCAAGGTCAGCCAGGGAGTTTGCTCGACGGGCGGGGTCAGCGGCTGCTCGGCCACCGGCTCTACAACGGTCTCAGCCTCGACCGGCTGCAGCACCGGCTCGGCAATCGGCAGGACGATGGGCGCAGTTGCTTCGGCCACGGCCTCGGCGGCGGGCTCAGGCAGCGGTTGTGGCTGTTCGACGACGGTTTCCTGCGGCTTCTTGCGCAGCCATCCGAACAGGCCTTTTTTCTCGCCAGCCGCAGCTGGGGTCTTCTTGTCGTCGTTGGAACCAAACATGGAGGACGGCTATCTCACGGTAGCGACGCGCCACAAGGGCGCCTCGGTGATAAATATTCAATGCTGAACAGACTGCGTTTCATCCAGCTTGTTCACGCGCAACATTTTGTCGAGGCGTCCCGAGGACACCCCAAAGTCGATTTTTTCGAAGGACTGGTACGGCATCATCGGCGAAAACGCCGGGATCAACGAGCAAACCCGATGTTTCTCCGGGGAACCCAGACAACCCCGGGCCGATAAAAGGCCCGATAGGCGTGGCCGCCAGTAAAACGGATCAGTATCCTAGCACCTCCTCGCCTGCTGAGGCTAAGGCCAAGCGGGCAACCCAACAGGTTTAAACACGAATGAATGCTCTTGCCCGCCGCGCCGCAGGCCTGCTGCTCAGCACAGTTTGTCTGCCCTTTTCAGCCTTGGCTGCCGACCCACAACCCACCCACGAATTTACCCTCGACAACGGCCTGAAGGTCGTCGTGCGCGAAGACCATCGTGCGCCGGTGGTGGTCTCCCAGGTCTGGTACAAGGTTGGCTCCAGCTACGAAACGCCAGGCCAGACCGGTTTGTCCCACGCCCTTGAGCACATGATGTTCAAGGGCAGTGAAAAAGTCGGTCCCGGCGAAGCGTCGCTGATCCTGCGCGACCTCGGTGCCGAAGAGAACGCCTTCACCAGCGATGACTTCACCGCCTATTACCAGGTCCTGGCCCGCGACCGCCTGGGCGTGGCTTTCGAGCTGGAAGCCGACCGCATGGCCAGCCTGCGCCTGCCGCCGGAGGAGTTCAGCCGCGAGATCGAGGTGATCAAGGAAGAGCGCCGCATGCGCACCGACGACAAGCCCATGTCCAAGGCCTACGAGCGCTTCAAGGCCATGACTTACCCGGCCAGCGGCTACCACACGCCGACCATCGGCTGGATGGCCGACCTGGACCGGATGACCGTCGAGGAGCTGCGGCACTGGTACGAATCCTGGTACACCCCGAACAACGCGACCCTGGTGGTGGTCGGCGACGTGACGCCGGACGAGGTCAAGTCCCTGGCCCAGCGCTATTTCGGCCCGATTGCCCGGCGCGCGGTGCCGGTGGCGAAAATCCCCCTGGAGCTGGCCGAACCCGGCGAGCGCCAGATCACCCTGCATGTGCAGACCCAACTGCCCAGCGTGATGCTGGCCTTCAATGTGCCGAGCATCGCCACCGCGACGGACAAGGGCTCAGTCAACGCGCTGCGACTGATCTCGGCCCTGCTGGACGGCGGCTACAGCGGGCGGATCCCGACCCAGCTGGAGCGCGGCGAAGAGCTGGTGTCCGGCGGTTCGTCGAGCTACGACGCCTTCACCCGCGGCGACACACTGTTCACCTTGTCGGCGACGCCCAACACGCAGAAAAACAAAACCATCGCCCAGGCCGAAGCCGGTCTGTGGCGCTTGCTCGAACAGTTGAAAACGACCGCGCCGACCGCCGAAGAGCTGGAGCGTGTGCGCGCCCAGGTCATCGCCGGCCTGGTCTATGAGCGCGACTCGATCACCAGCCAGGCCACCGCCATTGGCCAGTTGGAGACCGTCGGTTTGTCCTGGAAGCTGATGGACACCGAACTCGCCGAACTGCAAAGCGTGACCCCGCAAGATATCCAGAAGGCAGCCCAGCTGTATTTCACCCGCTCGCGCCTGAGCGTTGCGCATGTCCTGCCCGAGGAGAAAGCTCATGAGTGAGCGCAAATCACGGCGCCCGGTGCTGATCGGCCTGGCGCTGATCGCCCTGGCCGGCTCCCTGGCGTTCTATCTGTCGCCGACCACCGACGTCACCGCCAGCCAGGCATTGGATAACGCCAAGTCCGGCAACAAGCTGCAATCGTTGACCGAACTGAATGACAAGGCGCCCAGCCGGCGCCAACTCGACGTGCAAACCTGGACAACCGCTGACGGCGCCAAGGTGCTGTTCGTCGAAGCCCGGGAATTGCCGATGTTCGACCTGCGCCTGACCTTCGCTGCCGGCAGCAGCCAGGACGGCAATGCCCCCGGCCTCGCCCTGCTGACCAACGCCATGCTCAACGAAGGCGTGGCCGGCAAGGACGTCAGCGCCATTGCCCAAGGGTTCGAAAGCCTCGGCGCGGACTTCGGCAACGGTGCCTATCGGGACATGGCCGTGGCGTCCCTGCGCAGCCTCAGCGCAGCCGACAAGCGTGAGCCGGCATTGAAGCTGTACGCCGAAGTCGTCGGCAAACCGACCTTCCCCGCCGACTCCTTCGCCCGGATCAAGAACCAGATGCTCGCCGGTTTCGAATACCAGAAACAGAACCCAGGCAAACTGGCGGGCCTGGAACTGATGAAGCGCCTGTACGGCGAGCATCCCTATGCCCATTCCAGCGACGGCACCGCCGACAGCATCCCACCGATCACCCTGGCCCAGGCCCGGGCTTTCCACGCCAAGGCCTACGCCGCCGGCAACGCCGTGATCGCGCTGGTGGGGGATTTGTCCCGCGCCGAAGCCGAAGCGGTTGCCAACCAGGTATCCGCCGCGCTGCCCAAAGGCCCGGCCCTGGCGAAAACCCCGCCACCGGTGGAGCCCAAGGCGAGCATCGGCCACATCGAATTCCCGTCCAAGCAGACCAACCTGATGCTCGCGCAACTGGGCATTGACCGTGACGATCCGGACTATGCCGCCGTGTCCCTGGGCAACCAGATCCTCGGCGGTGGTGGCTTCGGCACGCGACTGATGACCGAGGTGCGGGAAAAACGCGGCCTGACCTACGGCGTGTACTCCGGCTTCACGGCGATGCAATCCCGCGGCCCCTTCATGATCAACCTGCAGACCCGTGCGGAAATGAGCGAAGGCACCTTGAAACTGGTGCAGGACGTGTTCGCCGACTACCTCAAGAACGGTCCCACCCAGAAAGAACTCGACGACGCCAAGCGTGAGTTGGCCGGCAGTTTCCCGCTGTCCACCGCCAGCAATGCCGACATCGTCGGCCAGCTCGGCGCCATGGGGTTCTATGACTTGCCGCTGAGCTACCTGGAGGACTTCATGCGTCAGTCCCAGGAACTGACGGTCGAGCAGGTCAAGGCCGCGCTGAACAAACACCTGAGCACCGACAAAATGGTCATCGTCACCGCCGGCCCGAGCGTGCCGCAAAAGCCGTTGCCGCCCCCCACTGACAAACCCGCCGAGCAGCCGCTCGGGGTTCCGGAGCACTAATGGCCCGCCCATCGAATTCCAGCAAGAAACCCGTGCACAACGGTGTGAACCAGTTGCGCATCATCGGCGGCGAATGGCGCAGCCGGCGCCTGAGCTTCCCGGATGCCCCGGGCCTGCGTCCCACTCCCGACCGCGTGCGCGAAACCCTGTTCAACTGGCTCGCACCCTATGTGGCAGGTGCCCGGGTGCTCGACCCGTTCGCCGGCAGCGGCGCGCTGTTTCTCGAGGCCCTGTCCCGTGGTGCCGCCATGGGCCAGGCGCTGGACGCCAGCAACCTGGCGGTCTCCAGCCTGAAAGAACACCTGGGCACGCTGCGCTGCACCGTCGGCCAAGTGCAGACCGCCGACGCCCTGCGCTACCTGGACAGCCAACCGGCGACGCCTTTCGACCTGGTGTTCCTCGACCCGCCTTTCAACCAGAACCTGTTGCCGACGGTCTGCGCGTTACTTGAGGACCGTCAGTGGTTGGCCGAGGATTCCTGGGTCTACACTGAAAGCGAGACCGCCCCGTCCACTCTGGGCTTGCCGGGCAATTGGCGCTTGCATCGCGAGCAGAAATCCGGACGGGTATATTACGCGTTGTGGCAGCGTTCGGCAAAGGACATTGGCTGAACGGCTGACCAGTGCATCGAGAATAATAATGATGTCCGCCGCATCCGAACGTTTCGTCCCTGCCCCGGGCCTTGGCAACCCGCATTTGCAAACGCTATGGGGCCCGTTGTGGCGCCAGACCACCCACATCGATCGCCAACGCGAGCGCTTGTGGCTGGAAGACGGTGATTTCCTCGACCTTGACTGGCACGGCCCCCACAGCGCCGAGGCACCACTGGTGCTGGTGCTTCACGGGCTGACCGGCTCTTCCAACTCGCCTTACGTGGCCGGCCTGCAACAGGCTCTCGGTCGCCAGGGCTGGGCCAGTGCGGCCTTGAACTGGCGTGGCTGCTCGGGTGAGCCGAACCTGTTGCCCCGCAGCTACCACTCGGGCGTCAGCGAAGACCTGGCCGCCGCCATCACCCACTTGCGCGCCCGTCGGCCCTTGGCGCCGTTGTTTGCGGTGGGTTATTCGCTGGGCGGCAATGTGTTGCTCAAACACTTGGGGGAAGCCGGCCGCGACAGCCAGTTGCAAGGGGCGGTGGCGGTCTCGGTGCCGTTTCGCCTCGACCAGTGCGCCGATCGCATCGGCCAGGGATTTTCCAGGTTCTACCAGGCGCATTTCATGCGCCAGCTCGTGGCCTATGTGCGCAACAAGCAACGCCAGTTCCAGCACGACGGACGCCACGAAGGCCTGGCGACCCTGGCGGCGCTTGGCCCGTTGGAAAACATGCGCACCTTCTGGGACTTTGACGGCCGGGTGACGGCGCCGCTGCACGGGTTCTCCGATGCCGCGGATTACTACCGCCGCGCCTCCAGCCGTTATTTCATGGCGGGCATCAGCACGCCGACCCTGGTCATCCAGGCCGCCGACGATCCCTTTGTGTTTCCTCACAGCCTGCCCGAACCGCGCGAATTATCCGCTTCGACCCGGATTGAACTGCACGCCCGGGGCGGGCATGTGGGGTTTGTCGACGGAACCCTGCGGCGCCCGGGGTACTACCTGGAGCGGCGGATTCCCGATTGGCTGGCCAGCCTGGGCCACGGCTGAGCATGATGGTTCATGACCAACACACATCCCCTGTGGGAGCGGGCTTGCTCGCGAAAGCGGTGGGTCAGCGACATTGAAGTTGACTGACACACCGTCTTCGCGAGCAAGCCCGCTCCCACATTGGTTCCGGGTGTTTGTTATTCGCCCGTTGCCACGCCCCGCTGGGGATCATTGATCCACTCACTCCACGAGCCAGCGTACAGCCTTCCCAGCGGATACCCTGCCAGGCACAAGGCAAACAGGTTATGACACGCCGTCACGCCGGAGCCGCAATAGGCCACCAGGTCGGTGGGCGAGCGCTCGCCCAGTTTTTCAGCGAAGCGCCGCTTGAGCTGGTCGACCGGCAGGAAGCGCCCATCGGCGCCAAGGTTTTCAGTGAACGCCGCGCACTGTGCGCCCGGGATATGCCCGGCTATCGGGTCGATGGGCTCGACTTCCCCTTTGAATCGCGGCAACGCCCGGGCATCCAGCAGGGTCATGTCCGATTGGCCAAGGCGTTGTTGCAGCGCTTGAGCACTGAGCACCACGCTCGCATCCGGCGCCCCGCTGAAGGTCCCGCGAGTGTTCTGCGGCGGATCCAGGCTCAAGGGCAAGCCAGCGGCATGCCAGGCCTTGAGACCACCGTCGAGGATGTACACGCCCTCGCGCTTGCCCAGCCAGGCCAGCAACCACCAGGCCCGCGCGGCATAGGCGCCGGGACCGTCGTCGTACAGCACGACATCGCTGTCGTTATCGATCCCCCAGGCCTTGAGGCGCTCGATCAACGCCTCGGGCTCCGGCAGCGGATGACGCCCGGTCACGCCTTTGGTCACCGGCCCACTCAGGTCGCGTTCAAGGTCCGCGAACAATGCACCGGCGATGTGGCCTTCGGCATAACTGCGCTGGCCATAATCCGGGTCTTCCAGGGCAAAACGGCAATCGAGAATGACCAGCCCGGGTTGTGATCGCCGCTCTTCGAGGGCGTGAGGACTGATGAGTTGCGCAATGGGCATGGTGAACTCCTGTGGCTAAGTCGGGGGTCGGTCCTACTGCCCTTCCTCCAGGGTCTGGGCCAGGGGGACGTAATACTCTTTGAACAGTGCATCCACCTCTTCGCGGGCCTGATCGGTCACGAAACCGGCCTCCAACACCAGTACCTGATACACGCCTCGCTTGATGGCCTGCTCGCTCAGGTGGCTGAAGTTTTCCCGCGTGGTGCACAGGAACCGCACCCAGGACGTGAGAATGATCCAGGCATTGAGGGTCAGGGACTCGATCTGCACCCGGTCCATCTTCAGGATGCCGGCGGCAACGAAGCCTTCATAAATAGCGGTACCGTGGATCAGGCTGCGCTGGGAAAACCGTCGATAGCGCGCCGCAAGGTCCGGGTCGCTGTCGAGCAGATGCTCCAGGTCCCGGTGCAGGAAACGGTAGCGCCACATGGCCGCCAGCAGCTCCTGCAAATAGAAGCGTTTGTCCTCCACCGTGGCCGCACGACCCTGGGGCGGGCGCAAGAAACTGTCCACCAGGTTCTCGTACTCACTGAACAACACGGCGATGATCGCCTGCTTGTTGGGGAAGTGGTAATAGAGGTTGCCCGGGGACATGTCCATGTGGGCGGCAATGTGGTTGGTGCTGACGCTGCGCTCGCCTTGCTGGTTGAACAGCTCGAGGCTGTTTTGCACGATGCGCTCGCTGGTTTTCATTCGTGGGGCCATGGTTTGGGCTTTAATTCGACGAAGGCATTGATCGGCATCTTACGACCTATCGGTCACAGGAAAAACCCATCGCCGTTACGGATGCCATTGACTTTATAGAGTATAAGCTCTAGAAAACACCCACTCTAATAATATCCGGTGCCCGACGATGCCTGCCGACGTTGCCTACCTGCACGAGTCGCAACAACAACTGGACGAGCTGCGGTCGCTCTTCGATGCCCAGCGCCAGGCCTACGCGGCCCATCCGATGCCACCGGCCGAACAGCGCCGACAATGGCTCAAGGCACTGCGCGAGATATTGAGCAACGAACGCCAAGCCTTGATCGACGCCATCAGCCAGGACTTCAGCCACCGCAGCGCCGACGAAACACTGCTGGCCGAGTTGATGCCGAGCCTGCACGGTATCCATTACGCCAGCCGGCATCTCCAGGGTTGGATGAAACCCTCCCGGCGCAAAGTGGGCATGGCCTTTCAACCGGCATCGGCCAAAGTGATCTATCAACCGCTGGGCGTGGTCGGCGTCATCGTGCCGTGGAACTACCCGCTGTTCCTGGCCATCGGGCCGCTGGTCGGGGCTTTGGCCGCGGGCAACCGGGTGATGCTCAAGCTCAGCGAATCGACACCGGCAACCGGCTTGCTGCTCAAGCAAGTGCTGGCCCGGGTCTTCCCCCAGGACCTCGTCTGCGTGGTGCTTGGCGAGGCGGAAATCGGCATGGCGTTTTCCAAGCTGCCCTTCGATCACCTGTTGTTCACCGGCGCCACCAGCATCGGCAAGCATGTCATGCGTGCCGCTGCCGAAAACCTGACGCCGGTCACCCTTGAGCTGGGTGGGAAATCGCCGGCCATCGTGTCGGTCGATGTACCGATCAAGGACGCCGCCGAACGCATTGCCTTCGGCAAGACCCTGAATGCCGGGCAAACCTGTGTCGCCCCGGACTACGTGCTGGTGCCGCAGAACCGCGTCGGCGAGTTCGCCGAGGCGTATCGCGAGGCAGTTCGCGGGTTCTATCCGACCCTGGCAGACAACCCGGACTACACCGCCGTCATCAACGAACGACAACTGGCGCGGCTCAACGGCTACATCAGCGACGCCACCAGCAAAGGCGCGTTGCTGATCGAGTTGTTCGAGCAAGGCCAGGGCCGTCGCATGGCCCACAGCCTGCTGCTCAACGTCAGCGATGAGATGACCGTGATGCAGGACGAGATTTTCGGCCCGCTGCTGCCCATCGTGCCCTATGACAATCTGGACCAGGCGTTTGCCTACATCAATCAGCGACCCCGCCCGCTGGCGCTCTACTACTTCGGCTACAACAAGGCCGAACAGAATCGCGTGCTCCACGAGACCCATTCCGGCGGCGTCTGCTTGAACGACACGCTGCTGCATGTCGCCCAGGACGACTTGCCATTCGGCGGCATCGGCCCCTCGGGAATGGGGCACTACCACGGGCATGAGGGTTTCCTGACCTTCAGCAAGGCCAAGGGCGTGCTGACCAAACAGCGATTCAACGTCGCGAAGCTGATTTATCCCCCTTACGGCAAGCCTTTGCAGAAACTGATCCAGAAGCTGTTTGTCCGCTGACGCGTCTCTTCCCGGGTAATAACAATAATGAACCCAAGCCTCACCGATACACCCGCGCTGTCACGGCGCGGCCTGCTGAAGTTCAGTCTCGGCGCCAGCGCCTTCCTGGCCACAGTCGGTGTAGGCGCCAGCCTGAGCGGTTGCTCGCCAAGCCAACCGGCCAACGGCCTGGCGGCCCTGCGCGACAGCGACCTGCCATTTTTACGCAGCGTCATTCCCGTGATGCTGGACGGCGCAGTGGCCGTCGGACAGATCCCCGCCGCCACTGACGCGACCCTGCGAAGCCTGGACAGCAGCCTGGCCCACCTGTCCCCTGCCATGCTCAAGCTCACGCGCCAGCTGTTCGACGTGCTCACGCTGGGCATTACCCGCGGGCCGCTGACCGGGGTCTGGGGCCCGTGGGAAAACGCCAGCGCCGATGACATCCGCCTGTTCCTCGGACGGTGGGAAAACAGCTCGCTGGACCTGTTGCGACAAGGCCATTGCTCATTGCTGCAATTGGTGATGATGGCCTGGTACAGCCGACCCGAGGCCTGGGCGCATTGTGGATATCCAGGACCGCCCAAGATTTGAAAGCCAGGCCCAACTCCTGTGGGAGCGGGCTTGCTCGCGAAGGCGGTGTGTCAGCTTGCATAAATGTTGAATGTACAGCCGCCTTCGCGAGCAAGCCCGCTCCCACAGGGTTCTTCATCGTCCATCCATAACAATAAGAGAGCCCTGAACATGCCCGTACCCGATCCCTTCCGCGAAGGCCTGGCCCGTGGCTGGACCACCTACAACGGCGCGCAGTTGTCCCAGGACCTGACCCTGGAAGCGGACGTGGCCATCGTTGGCAGCGGTGCTGGCGGCGGCACCACGGCGGAAATTCTCAGCGCCGCCGGCTACCGCGTGTTGCTGATCGAGGAAGGTCCGCTCAAGACCAGTCATGACTTCACGCTGCTCGAAGACCAGGCCTACAGCAGCCTGTATCAGGAAGGCCTCGGGCGCATGAGCAAGGACGGCGCCATCACCATTCTCCAGGGCCGGGCCGTCGGTGGCACGACGCTGATCAATTGGACCTCCAGCTTCCGCACGCCCGACCAGACCCTCGACCACTGGGCCGCCGAGCACAACGTAAAAGGCCACGGCCGCGCTGAAATGGTGCCCTGGTTTGCGCAGATGGAACAACGCCTGGGCGTGGCACCGTGGCTGGTTCCGCCCAATGCCAACAACGACGTAATCCGCAAAGGCTGTGAACAATTGGGCTACGCCTGGCACGTCATCCCGCGCAACGTACGCGGCTGCTGGAACCTGGGCTATTGCGGCATGGGCTGTCCGACCAACGCCAAGCAATCGATGCTGGTTACCACCATCCCGGCCACGCTGGACAAGGGCGGCGCGCTGCTTTACCTGGCGCGGGCCGAGCGTCTGACGATCAAAAACGATGCCGTCATCGCCCTCGAGTGCCAAGCCATGGATGAACGTTGCGTGGCGCCGACCGGGCGGCGCATCACCGTCAAGGCGCGGCATTACGTGCTGGCGGGCGGCGGCATCAATAGTCCCGGGTTGCTGCTGCGCTCCGATGCGCCAGACCCGCATGAACGTGTGGGCAAGCGCACCTTCCTGCACTTGGTAAACATGTCCGCCGGGCAATTCGACGAGGTCATCAACCCGTTCTACGGCGCACCGCAATCGATTTATTCGGATCATTTCCAATGGCAGGACGGCACCACCGGCAAAATGTCCTACAAGCTTGAAGTCCCGCCCTTGCACCCGGCCCTGGCCGCCACGCTATTGGGCGGGTTCGGCCCCGAGAACGCTTTGCACATGTCCCGACTGCCCCATACCCACGCCATGCTGGCGCTGTTGCGCGACGGTTTTCATCCGGACAGCCCCGGCGGCAGCGTCGAGTTGCGCAGCGACGGCACGCCCGTGCTCGATTATCCCGTTACGCCGTATGCCTGGGATGGCTTGCGCCGGGCCTTCCACAGCATGGCCGAGATCCAGTTTGCCGGTGGCGCCAAGGCAGTCATGCCTTTGCACAGCGATGCACGCTACGTAACGACCCTGGCCGAAGCCCGCACACTGATCGACGGACTCGACCTTGCCTTGTACCGCACACGCCTGGGCAGCGCCCACGTGATGGGCGGTTGCGCCATGGGTGAAGACCCGAAAACCGCCGTCACCGACAGCCTTGGCCGCCATCACCAACTGGGCAACCTGTCGATCCATGACGGCTCGCTGTTCCCCACCAGCATCGGCGCCAACCCGCAGTTATCGGTGTACGGACTGACCGCGCAATTGGCGACGGCCCTGGCCGAACGCCTGAAAAATCCATGAATATCCGGATTATTCGCAGCGTCTATAGTGCTTTCTTACGCAACAGCCGACTTGGCCGACCGAGAAGGCTGCGATACCATCCGACTCCCCAACGAACTCCCGCCAGGACGACGCGATGAACCGAGTGTTGTACCCAGGTACCTTCGACCCTATTACCAAGGGCCATGGCGATCTGGTCGAACGCGCCGCGCGCCTGTTCGACCATGTGATCATTGCCGTCGCCGCCAGCCCGAAGAAAAACCCGCTGTTCCCGCTGGAACAACGTGTGGAACTGGCCCGCGAGGTCACCAAGCACCTGCCCAACGTGGAAGTGGTCGGTTTCTCGACGCTTTTGGCGCACTTTGCCAAGGAAAAGAACGCCAATGTGTTCCTGCGTGGCCTGCGGGCAGTCTCGGACTTCGAGTACGAGTTCCAACTGGCCAACATGAACCGCCAACTGGCACCGGACGTCGAGAGCCTGTTCCTGACGCCGTCGGAGCGCTACTCCTTCATTTCCTCGACGCTGGTCCGGGAAATCGCGGCGTTGGGCGGAGATATCACCAAGTTCGTCCACCCGGCCGTGGCCGATGCGCTGACCCTGCGCTTCAAGAAATAACCGGCTGGCGCTGCGAGCCACCTCGCAGCGCGGCGCAGTCCATCGCGCCCGCGTGCACTGCGCTCGCCAATGCGGCACAATTGCGCCCATACGTTTTCATATGCCCGGGCCCAACGCCCCGGCAGGAGCCTGCATGTCCCTGATCATCACCGACGACTGCATCAATTGCGACGTCTGCGAACCTGAATGCCCGAACGAGGCCATTTCCCAAGGCGAGGAAATCTACGTCATCGACCCGAACTTGTGCACCCAGTGCGTCGGCCATTACGACGAACCCCAGTGCCAGCAGGTTTGCCCGGTGGATTGCATCCCCCTGGACGAGGCCCATCCGGAAACTGAAGAACAGTTGATGGCGAAGTATCGCAAGATTACTGGCAAGGCATGAGCCAGGTTTTGTAGCGTCTTTGCCGGCCTCTTCGCGAGCAAGCCCGCTCCCACAGGAATCGACTGTGTTCACATAATTTGTGTCCTAAGCACATCCTTTGTGGGAGCGGGCTTGCTCGCGAAGAGGCCCTCAGCCACCACCAAGATGTAACTGTTGACCTTCACTCCTGCCGCTCAAACCCCTCCCCAATACACCCCAGGCACCGCACAAACGTGGCCTTCGCCGGGTCCACCACCAACGCCTTCCCCGCATCACCGACCCCGCCACCCAGCGCGGTAAAGGGCAACGACACCACGAATGCCCCGGCGCCAATCACTGTGGCGGCGAGCAGCAGCGGACGGGCAATCAGCAGGTCGCCGATCATGGCGAAGGCCGGCGGGTTCTGGATGGTGTAGCGCGGGTCGCCGCTGCCGTCGCTTGCCAGGGCAGGCAAACCGACACTCAGCAGCAGCGCTAGAACGACAGGTCGAAGCAGTTTCATGGGCGATCCTTCGGCTAAATACTGACTATAGACCGTAGGACAAATCAGCTCTGACAGCGTGGACACCAGACGCTGGCGCGCTGGCCCAGGCGGATTTCCCGCAGCCCCGTACCACACACCTTGCACAACTCCCCGCCCCGGCCGTAGACGAACAGTTCCTGCTGGAAATAGCCGGGTTGGCCATCCCCGCCGATAAAGTCCCGCAGCGTGGTGCCGCCGCGCTCGATGGCATGGGCGAGGATGCGCTTGATCTCGATCGCCAGCTTCAGGTAACGCGCCCGGGAAATGCCCCCGGCGGCCCGGCGCGGGTCGATCCCGGCGGCGAACAGGGCCTCGGTCGCGTAGATATTGCCCACGCCCACCACCACCGCGTTGTCCATGATGAACGGCTTGACCGCCATGGACCGCCCCCGCGAAAGCTGGAACAACCGTTCGCCATCGAACAGGTCGGTCAACGGCTCGGGACCCAGGCGAATCAACAGCTCGTGATTGAACGGGTCGAGGCTCCAGAGCATCGCGCCAAAGCGGCGCGGGTCGGTGTAGCGCAAGGCCAGGCCGGACTCCAGCTCGATGTCCACGTGCTCGTGCTTGGCGGCCGGCATGCCGACTTCCACCAAGCGCAGGTTCCCGGACATGCCCAGGTGGCTGATCAACGTGCCGACCTCGGCATTGATCAACAGGTACTTGGCCCGCCGCTCTACCTGCACGATGCGCTGGCCCGACAGCCGCACGTCGAGATCTTCCGGGATCGGCCAGCGCAGGCGGCGGTCGCGGACCACCACGCGGCTGACCCGCTGGCCTTCAAGATGGGGCGCGATTCCGCGACGGGTGGTTTCGACTTCCGGCAGTTCTGGCATGAGGCTCTCGAGTCAGGCGAAGCCCCGCACTCAACGAGTGGCGAGGTCGCGAATTTCCTGTTTCTGGGTCTGGAAGTCGTATTCCGACAACCCGATGTAATCGAGCACAAGGCTCCCGACGCAATCCCACTCGTGGTCTTCGGCCTGATTGCCGAGCACCCGGTGGGACGCACAGATGTTCTCGGACATTTTCAGGATCGCCAGCAGGTTCTTCAACGGGCTGTTGTTGCGTGAAGACTCGTCGCTGAAGATCGCCAGGGCATTGTGGTGGTTGGCGATGGCCTGGCTGACGTGATCCGGCAGGCGCCAGGATTTGGAAGTGTAGTAACCGACCACCGCATGGTTGGTGTTGAACTCACGGTTCTCGGTGTCCACTACCCGGCACTCGGCGCTGGCATTGGCGTAGGCCTCTTCCAGCACGCCCATGTAGCTGGGGAACTGCTTGAGCATCAACGGCACACCGCAATCGTGGAACAACCCCAGTGCATAGGCTTCGTCACCGTTCTCCAGGCCGACGCGCTTGGCCAGGGTCAGGCAGGTCATCGCCACGTCCTGGGCGGTATCCCAGAAGCGGTTCAAGGTGACGATGGCGTCGTCGTGCAACTCGCCCTTGATCGACAGCGCATTGATCAGGTTGATGATCGAACGGCTGCCCAGCAGGTTCACCGCGCGCTGGATCGAGGTGATCTTGTTGCGCAGGCCGTAATACGGCGAATTGACGATCTTGAGCAGGGCGCCCGAGAGGCCCGGGTCTTGGGAGATCAACTTGGCGATGGTCTCCAGGTCCGGATCGGGCATGTACTGCTCCATCTGCAGATCCACCATGATCTGCGGCTGGGGCGGCACACTGATGCCTTGCAGGGACTGTTGGATCTGTTCAGCGGAAAGTTCTTTGGACATGCGTACACACTCCAGGTCAGGCGGGGATTCTAACCCTTAAAGATGGATCCGATACACCGCCGGGCCACCGATCGTCCTTCAAGCCCGTCAACCCTTGCAACACGGTATACTCCCGCTCTTTTTTCCGGAGCGACGTCATGTCCCTGCCTAGCCTGCGCCTCAAAGCCAACGCCGACCGTCGCCTGCGCGCCGGCCACCTGTGGGTCTACAGTAACGAAATCGATGTAGCCGCCACCCCGCTGCACGGCTTCAAGGCCGGCGACCAGGCCATCCTCGAAGCCGCCGGCGGCAAGCCGCTGGGCATCGTTGCGATGAGCCCCAACAACCTGATCTGCGCCCGGCTACTGTCCCGTGACGTGAAGCTGCCGCTGGACAAATCCCTGCTGGTGCATCGCCTCAACGTGGCGTTGTCCCTGCGCGAGCGGCTGTTCGACAAGCCGTTCTATCGCCTGGTCTACGGTGACTCCGACCTGTTGCCAGGCCTGGTGGTCGACCGTTTCGGCGACATCCTGGTGGTGCAGATCGCCTCGGCCACCATGGAAGCCCACAAGGACGACGTGATCGCCGCCCTGACCCAGGTGCTCAAGCCCAGCGGCATCCTGTTCAAGAACGACTCCGCGGCCCGTGACGCCGAAGGCCTGAACCGCTACGTCGAGACCGTGTTCGGCCTGGTGCCGGAATGGGTCGCCCTGGAAGAGAACGGTGTGAAGTTCGAAGCGCCGGTCATGGAAGGCCAGAAAACCGGCTGGTTCTACGACCACCGCATGAACCGCGCACGCCTGGCCCCGTACGCCAAGGGCAAGCGTGTACTGGACCTGTTCAGCTACATCGGCGGCTGGGGCGTGCAAGCCGCCGCGTTCGGCGCCAGTGAAGTGTTCTGCGTCGATGCCTCGGCCTTCGCCCTCGACGGTGTCGAGCGCAACGCCGCGTTGAACGGCTTCGCCGAGAAGCTGACCTGCATCGAAGGCGACGTGTTCGAAGCCCTGAAGGAACTCAAGGCCAGCGAAGAGCGTTTCGACGTGATCGTGGCCGACCCACCCGCTTTCATCAAGCGCAAGAAAGACCTGAAAAACGGTGAAGGCGCCTATCGCCGCCTCAACGAGCAAGCCATGCGCCTGCTCAGCAAGGACGGCATCCTGGTCAGCGCGTCGTGCTCGATGCACCTGCCCGAAGACGATCTGCAAAACATCCTGCTGACCAGTGCTCGTCATCTGGACCGCAACATCCAACTGCTCGAACGCGGCGGCCAGGGGCCAGACCATCCGGTACACCCGGCCATCGCCGAAACCCGCTACATCAAGAGCATCACCTGCCGGTTGTTGCCCAACAGCTGAGGCCGGGCGGGGCCAGTGCCGTAGCGCTGTGCCCCGCACACTCCAATTGCATGCTGATCGCGGCCTTGGCTGCGATTTTTTTTTGCGCGTCTGAATAAGTCTGTAGGAGAACCCCCACGCAATTACCAGAGCCGTCCTACTCAATCTCCCCGTGACGGGCGGACATGACGCATTAGGATTGAAAGCGACCCCTCAGGGACGCCTTGGAACGCCTCATGACTGATCCGCAAAACCGCCTGGCTACCCGCAAACCGGCCACCGTCGGCTTGTTGCTGATGCTGACATTGCTCGGCGTCTTTCCAATCGATGTGGTGCTGCCCTCATTCCCTGCACTGTCCGAGCATTTTCAGAGCCCATCCTCCGATATCGCCCTGTCTGTCAGCCTGTTCGCAGTGGGTATCGCCCTTTCGCAACTGCTGATCGGTCCGCTTTCCGACGTCATGGGGCGAAAAAATCTACTGCTGATCGGGATCACCGTTGCAGCCATCGGAGCAACAGGTTGCGTGTTCGCCGACAGCTACTGGACCTTTCTCTTCTTCCGTGTCGTCCAGGCCTTGGGGTGCGGTTGTTTCGTGCTGTCCCAGGCGCTGATCCAAGACCTGTTCACTGGCCGGGAACAGCAGCGACTGCGAATCTTCCTGGTCACCTGCGGGGGGATTTTCATTTCCGTTTCACCCCTGGCCGGCACCGGGCTGCAAAGCTGGATGGGCTGGCGTGGCAGCTTCCTGGTGTTCATTGTCCTGGCCATGGGTGTATTCGCAAGCGCCTGTCTTTTACTTGAACGCTCCACGGCAGGTAGCCAACCCAGGCGCCTGAATTTCATCGCAGCCTATCGAACGGTCTGCGCGGACTTCAGCTTCATGGCCTATTGGCTAACCTCGGCGCTGGCTTTTTCCTGCCACTTTTCGTTCATTGTCATTTCACCGTTGGTCCTGATCGACCAGTTGCACCTCTCCTCCGAGGCTTTTTCACTGGCGCTGCTGGGCTATGGGCTGGCCTATATTGGCGGGGGCGCGGTGGCGTCCGTGCTGAGCAATCGCATCGACTCGCAGACGCAAATCATCACCGGCCTGGTCCTGATCCTCTCGGCGGGGGTCCTGATGCTGGGGCTCTCCAGCCACCTGGGCTTGTCAGTCACCACCCTGTTGCTGCCCATGATCGTGTGCACCGCCGGAACGACCATCGCCCGCGCAGCCGCCCACACCCAAGCCATGAACAGATTTCCCGAGCGGGCCGGCACATCGGCCTCGGCCGGTAGCGTGTTGATCTTCATCCTCGGCGGGCTGACCAGCGCCGCGATCAGCCTCACCCCGCTGGACTTGCAGCTCACCCTGGCCCTCTGCCTGGTCCTGCTCAGCCTGCTGGGGCTGGCACTCAATGCCCTGGTCCGGCATCGCTACAAGGGGTTGCTGGCCGATTGAACGCTGCCAGTCGTCATCCCGCGCACGACATTGGCGCCCGATCGGCGCTTTGCGTCATTTCATCCTGGCGCCAGCGGTGTAGAATCGCGTCATTCATCGCCATTCATCCCCGGCGGGTTTATGAGCTCATGCTGAGGCGCGCAGTGATCCTGCAAAGTCATCAGCCACTTGCGGACACACGGCCAAACCCGGGTGCTCCAGACGTCGACAGAAGCTCACTTCCCCATTGATACCTGATAAGTACCTGATTAGCCGCCCGGAGTGCTCCATGCCTGATTACCGCTCGAAAACATCCACCCATGGCCGCAACATGGCCGGCGCCCGTGCCTTGTGGCGCGCCACGGGGATGAAGGATGACGACTTCAAGAAGCCGATCATCGCCATTGCCAACTCCTTCACCCAGTTCGTACCGGGCCACGTCCACCTCAAGGACCTCGGCCAGCTGGTTGCCCGGGAAATCGAGCGCGCTGGCGGCGTTGCCAAGGAATTCAACACCATCGCCGTGGACGACGGCATCGCCATGGGCCACGACGGCATGCTCTATTCGCTGCCGAGCCGCGAGATCATCGCCGACTCCGTCGAGTACATGGTCAACGCCCATTGCGCCGACGCCATCGTGTGCATCTCCAACTGCGACAAGATCACCCCGGGCATGCTCATGGCCGCCCTGCGCCTGAACATCCCGGTGATCTTCGTCTCCGGCGGCCCGATGGAAGCCGGCAAGACCAAGCTCGCCAGCCACGGCCTCGACCTGGTCGACGCCATGGTCATCGCCGCCGACTCCAGCGCCTCTGACGAGAAGGTCGCCGAGTACGAGCGCAGCGCCTGCCCGACCTGCGGTTCGTGCTCCGGCATGTTCACCGCCAACTCGATGAACTGCCTGACCGAAGCCCTGGGCCTGGCCCTGCCGGGCAACGGTTCGACCCTGGCCACCCACAGCGATCGCGAACAGCTGTTCCTGCAGGCCGGCCGGACCATCGTCGAGCTGTGCAAGCGCTACTACGGTGAGAACGACGAGTCGGTGTTGCCACGCAACATCGCCAACTTCAAGGCGTTCGAAAACGCCATGACCCTGGACATCGCCATGGGCGGTTCCACCAACACCATCCTGCACTTGCTGGCCGCTGCCCAGGAAGCCGAGATCGATTTCGACCTGCGCGACATCGACCGCCTGTCCCGTCACGTGCCGCAACTGTGCAAGGTCGCGCCGAACATCCAGAAGTACCACATGGAAGACGTGCACCGTGCCGGCGGGATCTTCAGCATCCTCGGTTCCCTGGCCCGTGGCGGCCTGTTGCACACCGACCTGCCGACCGTGCACAGCAAGACCATGGCCGAAGGCATCGCCAAGTGGGACATCACCCAGACCACCGACGAGGCCGTGCATCACTTCTTCAAGGCCGGCCCGGCGGGCATCCCGACGCAAACCGCGTTCAGCCAGTCGACCCGTTGGGAAACCCTGGACGACGACCGTGAAAACGGCTGCATCCGCAGCGTCGAGCACGCGTACTCCCAAGAGGGCGGCCTGGCCGTGCTGTACGGCAACATCGCCCTGGATGGCTGCGTGGTGAAAACCGCCGGCGTCGATGAGTCGATCCATGTGTTCGAAGGCAACGCGAAGATTTTCGAAAGCCAGGACAGCGCCGTGCGCGGCATCCTCGCTGACGAAGTGAAGGCCGGCGACATCGTGATCATTCGCTACGAAGGTCCGAAAGGCGGCCCGGGCATGCAGGAAATGCTCTACCCAACCTCCTACCTGAAGTCCAAGGGCCTGGGCAAAGCCTGCGCCCTGCTGACCGATGGCCGGTTCTCCGGCGGTACCTCGGGCCTGTCCATCGGCCACGCTTCGCCGGAGGCTGCGGCGGGCGGCGCCATCGGCCTGGTGCGCGATGGCGACAAGGTCCTGATCGACATTCCGAACCGCTCGATCAACCTGTTGGTCAGCGACGAAGAACTGGCCGGGCGCCGCGTCGAACAGGACAACAAGGGCTGGAAACCGGTGGAAGTACGTCCACGCAAAGTCACCACGGCCCTCAAGGCCTACGCCCTGCTCGCCACCAGCGCCGACAAGGGCGCGGTGCGGAACAAGGCGATGCTTGACGGCTTGTAAGCGCTGCAACCGCCCATAAAAAAGCCCCGCCAAGTGCGGGGCTGATCGTTCCCACGCTCTGCGTGGGGATGCCGCAAGGGACGCTCTGCGTCCAGTGACGCGGAGCGTCACGGTATGCATTCCCACGCAGAGCGTGGGAACGATCATTACCGGCTTACTGGATATCTTCAGGTTTGACGATCACCCAGTTCTTGTCCGCCGTCACCGGCAGTCCTTCCTTGGCCTGGGCCGCGGCGTGCTTGGCCATCATGCCGTTAATCTGGGTCATGTACTTGTCCTTGCGGTTGACCCACAGGTGGATACCGCCCTTGGCCACGTCCACATCGTGGAACAGCATGTAGCCGTCACTGGTCGGCGTGTCACCCGCCACCAACACCGGTTTTTTCCATTCGTCGATGTACGTCAGGATCGCCGCGTGCTTGCCGGCCATCCAGGTCGCCGGGGTCCACAGGTAAGGCGTGTACTCCAGGCCGAGGTTGGCCTTCTCGTCATATTTGCCGTTGGTGATCTGCTTGCGCGCGGTGGTCAGCTCGCCGGTCTTGCGGTCCTTGAGCAGCGTGGTCACGCCGATCACGTTCTGCGGCTTGAGGTTGTAGCCGTACTTCGGATCGGAAGCGACCATGCGCACCAGCTCTTCGGAAGCGGCGGTCATGACATAGACCTCAATGCCGTTTTCCATCAGCTTGTTGTACAGCTCAGCCTGGCCGGTGAAGACTTTCGGTGGGTTGACGTTGTACTGGACCACCTTGTCGCCGTCGTAATACGTGGTCGGCACTGGCTTGCCGGACGCCATCAGCTCGTCGACATAGCCCTTGAGCTCCTTGAGGGTAAAGCCGGAGAACACCTGGGCCACCCATGGGTAGCAGACCATGTCATCCACTTCGCACAGGCGGTAGTAGTAGCTGAACAGGCTTTCCTTGTGGTCGGCGGTGTCCTTGAACGGCATCAGCTTCAAGGATGGGTCCAGGGTTTCCCGGGTGATGAGGCCCTTGTTCTCCATGAACGGCAGCAACGACTCTTCCAGATCGTAGCGGTAACTGGTGTTGTCCATGTCGAACACCGCGTAGTTACCCTTGTTGGCGTTGGCCGCGATCATCGTCTCCAGGGCCTTGGCTTGTTCCGCCGGCCAGTGTTTGAGATCGGTAGCGAGTGCCTGGCCAGCGAGACCAAGACTCAAGGCGACAGCGAGAAAACGAGGTGCGAGCTTCATCGGCATTTCTCCCGGGTTCAAAAGAACTCGACGCTAACAAATGCTTGTGACAGTCCTCGCCTACCCGCGACCGCTTGCGTCTTGATAGCGCCAGCGACATATCCGTAAACGCCGCTGCCATATTCCATAAACGACAATCTACATGCGTTTTTAGTATTAATTCATTAGTTATCAGGCTGTTAGGCTTCCCGACTCACAGTCGCGGCTTCGGGCGACTGGCACGTCTTATCGGAGTCTCTTTTGATAAATCTGCCGCTGTTCCTCAATCTTCTGGTGTTCCTCGCCTTGCTGTTCGGCCTGGCACAAACCCGTCACCGCACCTGGAGCCTGGCCAAGAAAGTGCTGCTGGCACTGCTTATGGGCGTGGTGTTCGGCATTTCGCTGCACACGATTTACGGCGCCGGCAACCCGGTACTCAAGGCCTCGATCGACTGGTTCGACCTGGTGGGCAACGGCTACGTGCAGTTGCTGCAAATGATCGTGATCCCGCTGGTCTTCGCCTCGATCCTCAGCGCCGTGGCCCGCCTGCATAACGCCTCGTCCCTGGGCAAGATCAGCTTCCTGACCATCGGCACGCTGCTGTTCACCACCGCCATCGCCGCGCTGATCGGCATTGGCCTGACCAACCTGTTCGGCCTCACCGCCGAAGGCCTGGTGGCCGGCACCCAGGAACTGGCGCGCCTGCAAGTGATCCAGAGCGACTACGCCGGCAAGGTCGCCGACCTGAACATCCCGCAATTACTGCTTTCGTTCATCCCACAGAACCCCTTTGCCGACCTGGCCCGGGCCAAGCCGACCTCGATCATCAGCGTGGTGATTTTCGCCGCGTTCCTCGGGGTCGCGGCGTTGCAGTTGCTCAAGGACGACGTGGAGAAAGGCCAGAAAGTGATCAACGCCATCGACACCCTGCAAAGCTGGGTGACGCGCCTGGTGCGCCTGGTGATGAAGCTGACGCCGTACGGTGTACTGGCGCTGATGACCAAGGTGGTGGCCGGTTCCAACCTGCAGGACATCATCAAGCTCGGCAGTTTTGTCGTGGTGTCGTACCTGGGGCTGGGCCTGATGTTCGTGGTCCATGGCCTGCTGGTGTCCGCTGCCGGGATCAACCCGTTGCGCTTTTTCCGCAAGATCTGGCCGGTGCTGACCTTCGCCTTCACCAGCCGCTCCAGCGCGGCCACCATCCCATTGAGCATCGAAGCCCAGACCAGTCGCCTCGGTATCCCACGGGCGATTGCCAGCTTCAGCGCCTCGTTCGGCGCCACCATCGGCCAGAACGGTTGTGCCGGCCTTTATCCGGCCATGCTGGCGGTGATGGTCGCGCCGACTGTGGGCATCAACCCGCTGGATCCGGTGTGGATCGCGACGCTGGTGGCGATCGTGACGTTGAGTTCGGCCGGGGTGGCCGGGGTCGGTGGCGGTGCGACGTTCGCCGCGCTGATCGTGCTCCCGGCCATGGGCTTGCCGGTCTCGCTGGTCGCCTTGCTGATTTCCGTCGAACCGCTGATCGACATGGGCCGTACGGCGTTGAACGTCAGCGGCTCGATCACCGCCGGGGCGATTACCAGCCAGGTGATGCAGCAGACTGACAAGGCGTTGCTCGATGCGCAGGAGCATGGGGAGCTGGTGCACGCTTGATTGCCCTGATACCTGTGGGAGCAAAGCTTGTGGGAGCAAGGCTTGCCCGCGATCCGGTCACCTCGATCCATGGTAGACCGCGTCGCTTTCATCGCGGGCAAGCCTTGCTCCCACAGGCCTTGCTCCCACAGGCATTGCTCTCCCACAGGGCTTACAGCTTCTCCCACACCTCAAAGCTGTAGGCCGGCTTGTCCCCTTCAGCCGGGTTCGGCTGGTTCGAAACCAGCGTCCACTGGCTCGAATCGAACTCAGGAAACCACGCGTCACCCTCAGGGCTCAGCGCCACGCGGGTCAGGTACAGTCGATCCGCCTGCCCCAGGGCCTGGGCGTACAGTTGGGCGCCGCCGATCAACATCAACTCGTCGACGCCCTGCTCCAGTGCCCACGCCTCGGCCCGCGCCACCGCAGCCTCCAGGGTGGAAAACACTTCTGCGCCCTCCAGCACCAGGCCCGACTGGCGACTGACCACGATGTTCAGGCGTCCCGGCAGCGGTCGACCGAGGGAATCCCAGGTCTTGCGCCCCATGATGATCGGCTTGCCCAGGGTGGTGGCCTTGAAGTATTTGAAATCCCCCGGCAGGTGCCAGGGCATGCTGTTGTCGACGCCGATCACACGGTTTTCACCGAGGGCTGCGATCAGGCTTAAGGGGAGAGTTTTGTTCATGGCCGCGAGGATACCAGAGGCTCGGCGTACCCCGACAGGCATCACAGCGGTTATGCTCAACCCTCATTCGAGCAACGGAAGCACTCGTGACAGTACTGCAGAACCTCTGGTTGACCGAGACAATACGCCTGCGTGAAGAACACGCCGGCCCGCTCGAGGACCAGGAAGCCAATCGCCTGGCCCGTGGGGCCGGCGGCGACTTGGCCACGCGCATCCGCCACCGCGCCCGCTGGCTGGCCGAACGCGATGGCCTCACCGAGGCCCTGCGCCATTGGCTGCAAGGGGCGCGCCTGGCGCTGGTCGCATTGGCGTTGCTCGCTATCATCAGCGGCGCCGGCCTGGGCTTTGCCGCACTCGGCGACGGGCAAACGCCGGTCAATGTCTTCTGGGCCTTGGGCAGTCTGTTGGGGCTGAACCTGATCCTGCTCATCGGCTGGGCCCTGGGCCTGATGTTCGCTGGCGAGCAAGGTGCCACGCTGGGACGCCTGTGGCTGTGGCTCAGCGAAAAACTCGCCCGCGACGCCAAGGCCGCCCAACTGGCACCGGCCCTGCTGCTGTTGCTGCAACGGCACAAACTCAATCGCTGGGCCCTCGGCGTGTTGGTCAATGGTCTGTGGCTGCTGGCGATGCTCAGTGCGCTGGTCATCGTCCTGCTGCTGATGGCGACCCGGCGCTATGGCTTCGTCTGGGAAACCACCCTCCTGGGCGGCGAGACCTTCGTCGCCATGACCCAGGCCCTCGGCGCGCTGCCGGCGCTGCTGGGCTTCAGCGTGCCAACGGTGGACATGATCCGCGCCAGTGGCGACGCCGCTCTGAACATCGAAAGCGCCCGCCAGGCCTGGGCCGCCTGGCTGGTCGGCGTGCTGCTGGTCTATGGCCTGTTGCCGCGCCTGGGCCTGGCGCTGCTGTGCCTGTGGCGCTGGCGGCGCGGCCGCGCCTCCCTGCGCCTGGACTTGAACCTGCCGGGCTACGCCCAATTGCGTGAACGGCTGATGCCCAGCAGC